>JAKSBI010000828.1 GCA_022361215.1 Hyphomicrobiales bacterium
ATCAGGTTGGCGCCTTGCTCGGCGGCGTCGCCGGCCGAGGCGGTGGCGCGGCTGTTCTCGTGCCAGGCGATGGCGCGATCCAGGAAGATGCGCTTGGCTTCCAGCGCCGCCATCCGGGCCGGCGGCGGTAAAGGCGATGTTCGGCCCTCGCAGTCGCCCATGGCGTCGGGGCCTGCCGCCATGCTGTCCTCGGATTTGGCCATCAGGGTTCCTCTGTCTCCCCAGCCCAATCGCTCTTGCAGACGGCTCCCGTATCCCTCTGCTGACGTGCTCTCCCCAAGCTTCTCTAGAACAGGCTCAACAGGTTCCGGTCCGACGACGAGGAGATCGACAGCGACGCGACGGCGAGCTGCCGGCGCGTCTGCAGCGCCAGAAGCTTGGCGCTCTCCTCGTTGGTGTCGGCGATCGTCAGATCCGACGCGGCGCCCTCGAGCGTGATCACCAGCGTCTCGGCGAATGTCTCCCGTGTGTCGAGCGCGGAGGCCTCGGAGCCGAAGGTCGAGACCTGGGAGCGCAGGGTCGTCAGGGCGGTGTCGAGCTCGCCGAGCGCCGCGGCGATGGAGGCATCGTCCTGGAAGCCGTTCGCCGCCCGGTTGATGCCCAGGCCCGCCGTGTTCAGCGCGGTGCCGCCGACGGTCAGCGTGCTGCTGCCGTTTTCGTTCAGCGCCACGTCCAGGTTCTGGCCGCTCAGCAGGTTGACGCCGTTGAAGCTGGCGTCGGCCGCGAGCTGGTCGATCTGCGTCAGGAGCGTGTCGAACGAAGCGGCCAGCGCCTGCCGGGCCGCGTCGGCCGAGGCGGAAACGGCGCCCGCCGTCAGGCCGAGATCGTCCAGATTGCTGCCCTGGGCGCCCTCGCCGAGGGTGAGGTTTCCGCCGTCGGTCGCCTCGATGCGGATGGCGCCGTCCGCGAGGCTGACGGTCGCCGCGGCGTTGGCGTCGAGCGCCGCCACCAGGTCGTCCACGGTCTGGGTGGCGGCGTCGGCGACCGTGAAGGTCGTGGTGCCGCTGTCGGTGGCGATCTCCACCGTGTCGCCATCGGCGAAATCGAGCGTGTCCAGGGTCGTGTCGCCCGCGAGCGTCTGGGTGCCCGCGGCCACCGTCGCGGTCCCGGGGGAGGCCAGCGCGCGGCGGGCGATGCCCTGCGCGGCCTGCACCAGGCCGGTAATCGCGTCGATGCCGGCGCTCGCCGCCTGCAGCGTCCGCTCGGCGAGCCCGACCCCGTCGAGCACGCGGTTCAGGTCGCCCGCCCGGTTCGTCAGGGATCTTGCCGTCGAGAACGCCGAGGGGCTGTCCAGGGCTGACGCCACCTTCAGGCCCGTCGCCAGGGGCGACTGGGTCTTGGACAGGTTGAAAGACGTCTCTTGCAGCGCCAACAGGTTGCTCCTGATGGAACGCGAAAGCGTGACCTCGAACATGTTTGACACCTTCCCATGCGATTTCCGCACCCTCTGCGGGAGGTGAGCCGATTATGCGGGCTCGAGGGTAAGGCGATGTTAATCAGTGGGGGAAATCTGATTCGCTGGTTAAGCGAATCGGCGGTCGCGGGTCAGTCTGAAACAAAAGCCCCCGGGCTGGGCGCGCGGGGGGTGAGGCAAACGGGAGCCTGGCAGGCTCCGGTTAAGGCGCCGTATCCGCCGCGCCGTCCGCCAGCGCCCGCTGCAGCGGTGCGATATGCGTCTCGTAGCGGCGCCAGCGGTCGACCGACGAGGTATAGATCGGCTTGCGCACCTGCCAGGCGCTGGCCGTGGCCACGCCGCGCTCGCTCTCGTTGAAGCGCAGGCAGGCATCGTCCCAGTCGAGGCCGATGAA
>JAKSBI010000129.1 GCA_022361215.1 Hyphomicrobiales bacterium
ACCGGGCCTGGCGCGGCGGCGGCCTCGCCGCGGCGCTGCTGGACGCCGCGCTCGCCTGGGCCCGCGCCGCCGGCTTCCGCGACGTCTATCTCGGCACCACCGGGGGAATGGCGGCTGCGCATCGCTTCTACGAGAAGCATGGCTTCCGCCGCGTCGAGAAGGCGCAGTTGCCGGACGACTTCATCTTCGTTCCGGTGGATACGACCTTTTTCATGCGCGCGCTCTAGGCGACGCACGCTCTAATAGAAAAACTCTATCAAAACGCGTTGCTGTAATCGCTTGTGCAAAACGCACCGATTGCCATTTGAATCTCATGGAAGGGCGCCCCCGCGCCCGCTGAGGTCAAAGGCGAAAGGAGCGACCGCATATGTACGATGCAAAGGCGTTATTGGGTCAGTTTCTCGATCAGAACCAGAACGCGAACGTCTCCCAGCAAAACGAGCCCCAAGATGCGAGCCAGGGCGGGGGCGGGCTGAACTTGCAGAGTTTCGTCAGCGGCCCGGGCGGCCTCGCCACCGGTGCCCTGGCCGGCGGTCTCGCCGGCCTGTTGCTCGGCGGCAAGAAGCCGAAGAAGCTGGCCAAGTCGGCGCTGAAAGTCGGCGGCGCGGCGGTGGTCGGTGGTCTGGCCTACAAGGCTTGGCGGGACTGGCAGGCGAACAAGTCGCCGAGCGGGCCCGCCCCTCCGGCGGAGGTGGCCATGCCGCCCGCGGGAACGCCGTTCCTGCCCGCCACCGCGGCGGAAGAGGACGATCTGAGCCAGGCGCTGATGCGCGCCATGATCGCGGCGGCGAAGGCGGACGGACACGTCTCGGACGACGAGCGCGCGCGCATCGATACGCAGCTGGAAGCGCTCCAGATCGACGCCGAGCAACGGGCCTTCATCGACACGGAGCTGGCCAAACCGCTCGACATCGATGCGGTCGCCGCCGGCGCCAAATGTCCTGAGCAAGCGGCCGAGATTTACACCGCGTCCCTGCTCGCCATCGATCCGAACGGAGCCGCCGAGCGCGGCTATCTGGCGATGCTTGGCGCTCGGCTCAAACTGGATCCTGGGCTGATTGAGCATCTCCACGCAAACATCGGCGCAGGTATCGAGCAGCAAGCCGCCTAACGCTTCGCGTCGCCAAGGCAAGCTGCCGATACGGAGTGGCGGTCCGTCTAGCCCCTTGGGCCGCCACTCCCCAATTCTTTGCGGGTGCCCGTCGCTTGGCGGGCGCCGCGATTCCCTCTAAAGCTGAGGGATGGCGAAGCTCTCATCCTCGATCTCTCCAAGCTCTGAAGAATTCCGCGTCAACGCCGCGGCCATGGACGCGCTCGTCGCCGATCTCGAGGCCAAGCGCGCCGAGGCGGCGGCAGGCGGGTCCGAGCGCGCCCGCGAGCGTCACCTGGCCCGCGGCAAGCTGTTGCCGCGCGATCGGGTCATGGCGCTGATCGATCCGGGATCGCCGTTCCTCGAATTCTCGCAGCTCGCCGCCCACGGCATGTACGACGACGCCATCCACGGCGCCGGGCTGATCACGGGGCTTGGCCGGGTCTCGGGCCGCGAATGCGTCATCGTCTGCAACGACGCCACCATCAAGGGCGGCACCTACTATCCGATGACGGTGAAGAAGCATGTGCGGGCCCAGGAGATCGCCCGCGAGAACCGGCTGCCCTGCATCTATCTGGTGGATTCCGGCGGCGCCAACCTGCCGCACTGGACCGAGGTTTTCCCCGACCGGGACCATTTCGGGCGTATCTTCTACAACCAGGCGACGCTGTCGTCGCTCGGCATCCCGCAGATCGCCGTGGTCATGGGCTCCTGCACCGCCGGCGGCGCCTACGTCCCGGCCATGTCGGACGAGACCGTTATCGTCAAAGGACAAGGCACGATCTTCCTGGGCGGCCCGCCGCTGGTGAAGGCGGCCACGGGCGAGACCGTCTCGGCCGAGGATCTGGGCGGCGCCGACGTGCACGCCCGCAAGTCCGGCGTGGCCGACCACTACGCCACCGACGACGCCCATGCCCTCGCGCTCGCCCGGCGCATCGTCGCCAATCTCAACACCCGCAAGGACGTGGACATCCCCTTGGCCGAGCCGCGGCCGCCGGCGCTGGACCCGGCGGAGCTCGACGGCATCGTGCCCCGGTCGCTCGCCACCCAGTACGATGCCCGCGAGGTCATCGCCCGGCTGGTCGACGGCTCCGAGCTCGACGAGTTCAAGACGCTCTACGGCACCACCCTCGTCACCGGCTTTGCCCATATCGAGGGCCTGCCTGTGGGCATCGTCGCCAATAACGGGATTCTCTATTCGGAATCGGCCCTGAAGGCTGCCCATTTCATCGAGCTCTGCTGCCAGCGCCGTGTGCCGCTGCTCTTCCTGCAGAACATCTCGGGCTTCATGGTGGGCCGCCAGTACGAGGCCGGCGGCATCGCCAAGGACGGCGCCAAGATGGTGGCGGCCGTCTCCTGCGCCCAGGTGCCCAAGGTCACGGTGATCGTCGGCGGCAGCTACGGCGCCGGCAACTACGCCATGTGCGGCCGCGCCTTCGGCCCGCGCTTTCTCTTCACCTGGCCCAACGCCCGCATCTCGGTCATGGGCGGCGCCCAGGCGGCCAGTGTGCTCGCTACGGTCAAGCGCGACAACATCGAGGCCGAGGGCGGCTCATGGTCGGAGGAGGAGGAGACGGCCTTCAAGCAGCCGATCCTCGATCAGTACGAGGCCCAGGGCCACCCCTATCACGCCACCGCCCACCTCTGGGACGACGGCATCATCGCGCCCCAAGAGACACGGCGGGTGCTGGGCCTGGCCTTCTCCGCCGCGCTCAACGCCCCCGTCCCGGAGACCCGCTTCGGGGTCTTCCGGATGTAGCGCAGCCGACCTCTCACCCCATCCGGTCGAGCCGCAGGATCGAGAGCGCCAGCGCCTGGGCGCGCGGGACCAGCGAGCCGACCTCCAGATACTCCTCCGGGCTGTGCCCCTTGCCGCCGACGGGACCGACGGCGCAGAGCGTCGGGGCGCCGACCTGTGCGGCGAAGCCCGAGTCCGCGCAGCCGCCGGAGAACTCGCCCCCGATCTCCAGCCCCGCATCGGCCGCGGCGGCGACATAGTGGTCGAACAGCGCCTGCGAATCCGAGGACGGCTGCAGGGGCGCGAACTCTCCGGTGATCTCGATCTCGGCGCGGGTGCCGGGGACCGAGCATTCGGTCGCGATCCGGGTCACGGCCTCGACCATGGCGTCGCGGTCCTGCATGGTGACGAAGCGCGTGTCGATGGCACAGGCCGCGTACGGCGCCACCGTGTTCACCGACTGGCCGCCCTCGACCAGCCCGACATTGAGGGTCGAGCCCACCTCGTGGTCGGTCAGCTTGTGCCAGGCCTGGATCTTGCGGGCCAGCTCCTCGATGGCGCTGATGCCCTCCTTGAAGTTGCCGCCGGAATGGGCCGCCTTGCCGAACACCTCGCAGCGCAGGAAGGCGCCGCCCTTGCGGCCGGTGACGATGTTGCCGCTGGGCCGGCCGGGCTCGCAGTTGAACACCGCGCGGGCTTTGCGCGCCTCGTCCTCGATGATCGGCCGCGAGGTGGGCGAGGCGATCTCCTCGTCACCCGTGAAGAGCGCCACCAGCGGGGCCGGCGCGCCGCCGAGCTCGTGGAAGGCCGCCAGCAGAAAGGCGCTCATGGCCAGGCCGGCCTTCATGTCGGCGACACCCGGCCCGTAGGCGCGGCCGTTCTCCACCCGGAAAGGGCGGCGCGTGGGCTCGCCCTCCGGAAACACCGTGTCGCGATGGCCCATGAACAAGATGGGCTGGTTGCCGTTGGCGCCCGAGACCGTGGCCCGAATTGCATCGCCATGGGTCTCGATGGGAATGATCTCGCAAGGAATTCCGCGATCTTCGAGAAAGTTGCGGAGCACACTTCCTGCTGCATCGACTCCCTTTTTATTGTAGCTCCCGCTGTCCGTGTTTACGAGCTCTTCGAGTAATGCCAGCATTTGCGGCTCGTGCTCGGCGAGCCAAGCCGTAATTTGTGCCTCCTGGGCGCTTTTTGTTTGCATATTTTAGCCTTTATTGCGGGTGTTTGATCCCTTTAGGCAACCAAAGCGTGTATACACTTTCCCGATGCCACCCCAGCGTTTAGTTCGACTTTGGGGGAATCGTCAAGCCGGGCGTATCGGAAATAAGGTTGTGGATGCTTCTTTTTTCTCCCATCAGTTGTAGGCGGCGTGCCCGTTCGACGAAAACAACCTCCAGCGGATCGCTGAGGCCGCGGACGGTCACGGTCTCGGAACGCAGCGCGTTGCCGTCCAGGCCGGCGAGCCGCGCGGCGTCGAGAGAGACGATGAGCTGGCAGCCCGCCTGCTTGGTCGCGGCCTCGAGCCGGGCTGCGGCGTTGACGGTACGCCCGATCACCGTCATGGCGGCCGAATCCTCGTAGCCGATCTCGCCGAGGACCAGCGGCCCCACGTGAATGCCGATGCCCACATGCAGCGGCGTGGGCAGCTCGTCCTGGAGATCCCGATTGACGTCGTCCAGGGCCTCGTCGATGGCCTTGGCGGCGCGCAGCGCCTGCCGGCAGGCCTCCTCGGGTCCGCAGGCTCGCCCGAACACGGCCATCAGGCCGTCGCCGAGATATTTGTCGATCCAGCCGTCGTTGCGGGTGATGGCGACGCCGGAGGCCGCG
>JAKSBI010000605.1 GCA_022361215.1 Hyphomicrobiales bacterium
CGACACGGGTCCTCAACGGCTCGTGAGTCGACAACCCGGGAACCGGTCCTGGTCGAGGGCGCCCGCGCAGGCCCGAGCGCAGCGAGGAATAGCCGTGAGCGACAAAAAAACAGCAAGGCCCAGCCCCGCCCTACAAAGTCCAGGCTCTCCCCAAGCAACACCCAACCACCGCCGCTACTCCCCCGCACCGGCCTTGCGCGCTTGCAGGCCGCGGCCGGGGTCGTAGGCCCAGATGGCGGCGCCGACGAAGAGGGCGAGCGTGCCGCAGACCACGGCCAGCGCCCCGGCGTCGACTTTCAGGTAGAGCGCGAAGCGGATCAGCTCGACCGCATAGGTGAAGGGGTTCCAGCCGCAGATCTGGTAGAGCAGCAGGCTCGACTCCCGGATCTTCCAGAGCGGGTAGAGGGCGGAGGAGGCGAAGAACATCGGGAAGATCACGAAGTTCATGATGCCCGCGAAATTCTCGAGCTGGCGGATGGTCGAGGAGAGCAGCATGCCGAGCGCGCCGAGCATCATGCCGGACAGCAGGAGGGCCGGCAGCGCGGCGACGTAGCCGAGGAGCGGCAGCTCGATGCCGAACAGATAGGCGATCAGCAGGAAGGCGTAGACCTGCAGGAGCGACACCGCGACGCCGGCGAACAGGCGCGAGACCAGCAGGTAGCCGCGCGGCAGCGGCGTCGTCAGCAGCACGCGCATCGACCCCATCTCCCGGTCGTAGACCATGGAGAGCGAGCTCTGCATGCCGTTGAAGAGCTGGATCATGGCGACGAGGCCGGGGACGATATAGACGTCGTAGGTGATGTAGGTCTCGTAGGGCGGGATGATCGAGATGCCGAGCGCGGCGCGGAAGCCGGCGGCGAAGATCAACAGCCAGACCAGCGGCCGCACCAGCGCCGCGAAGAAGCGCGCCCGCTGCTGAAAGAAGCGCAGGAACTCGCGGTGCACGACGCCGAGAAAGGCGCGCATGAGATGGGCGCCGGTCATGCGGCCGTCCGCTCCGCGCCGATCAGCGACCGGAAGGCGCGCTCCAGATCGGGCTCGCCCGTGGCCGCCACCACCTCGTCCGTCCGTCCCTTCGCCACCACCTTGCCCCCGTGCAGGACGACCAGGTCGTCCTCCGGCTCGATCTCGTCGATGAGGTGGGTGGCCCAGAGCACGGCCAGGCCGTCGTCGCGGGCGAGCGCGTGGATGTGCGCCACGATGTCGGCGCGCGTCGGCACGTCGAGGCCGACCGTGGGCTCGTCGAGCAGTAAGAGGCGCGGCCGGTGCAGCAGGGCGCGGGCGATCTCCACCCGGCGCCGGTGGCCGCCATTGAGGGTGCGCACCTTCTCAGCACTCCGCTCGGCCATGTCGAGCGCGCCGAGCAGCGCCTCCGCGCGCTCGTCCACCTGGCGCCGCGGCAGCCCCCGGAGCGCGCCGAAATAGCGCAGATTCTGGCGTACGGTCAGGTCGAGGTCCAGGGTGAGCTGCTGGAACACCACCCCGATCGGCGCCAGCGCCCGGGCGCCCGCCTGGGCCAGCACCCGGCCCTCGATCTCGATCGATCCCTGGCGCGTGTCGAACAGGCGGGTGATCAGCGAGAAGAGCGTGGTCTTGCCGGCGCCGTTCGGCCCGAGCAGCGCCGTGAAGCGGCCATGCCGGACCGTCAGGTCGAC
>JAKSBI010000160.1 GCA_022361215.1 Hyphomicrobiales bacterium
GATACCGGCTTCGACGAGGTTGCGGTACTGTCCGCTCTGCGCATCGAAGCCCAGGGCCACATCCTTCTGGTCGAGCAGCTTGCCGGCGACCACCGCGCCGTCATGGCCCGCGTTCTCGGCGATCTGACGCAGCGGCGATTGCAGCGCCCGGCGAACGATATCGACGCCGACCTGCTGGTCGGGATTGTTCGCCTTGACCTTGCCGAGTGCCTTTCCGGCGTAGAGAAGGGCCACGCCGCCGCCGGCGACAATGCCTTCCTCGACCGCGGCACGGGTCGCATGCAGGGCATCGTCGACGCGGTCCTTGCGCTCCTTCACCTCGATTTCGGTGGCGCCGCCGACGCGGATCACCGCGACGCCGCCGGCCAGCTTGGCCAGCCGCTCTTGCAGCTCCTCGCGGTCATAGTCGGACGACGTCTCGTCGATCTGCGCCCGGATCTGGCTGCAGCGTCCGGAGATCTCGCCCTTCTTGCCGGCACCCTCGACGATCGTGGTGTCTTCCTTGGTGATGATCACGCGCTTGGCATTACCCAGCATTTCGAGGCCGACATTCTCGAGCTTGATGCCGAGATCCTCGGAGATCACCTGGCCGCCGGTCAGGACGGCGATGTCCTGCAGCATGGCCTTGCGGCGGTCGCCGAAGCCGGGCGCCTTGACGGCCGCGACCTTCAGGCCGCCGCGCAGCTTGTTCACGACCAGCGTGGCCAGCGCCTCGCCCTCGACGTCCTCGGCGATGACCAGCAGCGGACGGCCGGACTGCACCACCGCCTCGAGCACGGGCAGCATGGCCTGCAGGTTCGAGAGCTTCTTCTCGTGGATCAGCAGATAGGGATCCTCGAGCTCGCAGGTCATCTTGTCGGCATTGGTGATGAAGTAGGGCGAGAGGTAGCCGCGGTCGAACTGCATGCCTTCCACGACGTCGAGCTCGCTCTCCAGGCTCTTGGCCTCCTCGACGGTGATGACACCCTCGTTGCCGACCTTCTGCATGGCTTCCGCGATCATGTCGCCGATGGCCTTCTCGCCATTGGCCGAGATCGTGCCGACCTGGGCGATCTCCCCGGAGGAGCCGACCTTCTTGGACTTCTTGATGATCTCCGCGACCACTTCGGTCACGGCCTTGTCGATGCCGCGCTTCAGGTCCATCGGGTTCATGCCGGCGGCGACGGCCTTCAGGCCCTCGCGCACGATCGCCTGGGCCAGCAGCGTCGCCGTGGTGGTGCCGTCGCCGGCCTCGTCATTGGTCTTCGAGGCGACCTCGCGCAGCATCTGCGCGCCCATGTTCTCGAACTTCTCCTCGAGCTCGATCTCCTTGGCGACGGTGACGCCGTCCTTGGTCGAGCGCGGCGCGCCGAACGACTTCTCCAGCACGACGTTGCGGCCCTTGGGACCGAGCGTCACCTTCACCGCATTGGCGAGCGTGTCGACGCCGCGCACCATGCGGTCGCGGGCATCGGTCGAGAATTTGACTTCCTTGGCAGCCATGTCTCACTCCTGATGGCTTGTCATTGATCGGATGAGGGCAAAGAAAAATCCGGCGCGCGTGCCGCCGGACCGGGGAGGCCGCTTCAGGCCTCCAGAATGCCCATGATGTCGGATTCCTTCATGATCAACAGCTCCTCGCCGTCGATCTTGACCTCGGTGCCGGACCACTTGCCGAACAGCACCTTGTCGCCGGACTTGACGTCGAGCGGCTCGACCTGGCCGTTCTCGTTGCGGGCGCCGGGGCCGGCCGCCAGGATCTCGCCCTGCTGCGGCTTCTCGGCCGCGGTATCGGGGATGATGATCCCGCCCGCGGTCTTCAGGTCTTCTTCGATGCGCCGCACGACGACGCGATCGTGGAGTGGACGAAACTTCATCTGATGTCTCTCCCGTAAACGCTTGACAGGTCTAAATTGGTTTCTGGAGGGGTGCTGCTAGCACTCTGTAAGCACGAGTGCTAGCAGGTCGAGGAACGAAATATTGCGGGCGCACGGGAAAGTCAAGGTTTCTTCGCAGACCCTGCCGCCTGCGGGTTAACGGACGGCAAATGCGGGCTCGAAAAAAAGCCGGGTGCAGCGGGAGGTCGGGCAGGCGGGACGGATCCTGCAAAAGGGCGGCGGGAGATCCTGCCGCCCTGGCGACGCCTGCGGCGCGGTGTGCGCCGGCGGCGACTACTTGTCGTTGATGAACAGGTAGTCCTTGCCGTCGGCCACGGAGTGGCAGGCGATGCAGCCCTTGTCGGCGCCTTTCATGACGCGGCCTGCGAGCTGCAGGCCCTGCGGGGTGCTGTCGAGCGAGCCGTCCGGCTTGTATTTCGCCCAGAACCAGTCCGCGTTGTCCGTGTCGTAGCCCGCCTCGCGCTTGAACATCACCGTCACCGCCTTCAGGTGCTTGTTCGGGGCCGTCCAGACATCGGTGAGCGAGAGGCCCTTGGGACCGTAGTTCTTCTTCACGACGACCCGTCCGGTATGCTTGCCCACGGTGACCGAGGTGTCGATGGTCTGCAGCACGGCGCCGTGCGGGACCTGTCCCTCATAGGGCCGTGTGTTGATCGCCGACGCCCCGACGAGCCTGGCCTCGGTCAGCGCGGCCCACAGCGATTTGGAGTATGCGATGCTGGCATCGTCGCAACACGGCTGCATTTTCTTGTGGCCCGCGCCGATCGCCCCGCCCATGGAGACGCCAACGGCCAATATGGCGGCGATGCCGAGCGCCGCGCCGGCGCCCGGTATCCTGCGGTCTTTCTGCATCTCGGGAACCTCCCACGCGCTCCTGTCTTCGGCCCGGCATGGCGCGACGCCCGTGGCCACCCCCTCCCGAGCCCGAAAATGATAGGTGGCCACAGTGTTCGCCGCCGTAACTCTTGCTCACATCCGGGTGACGCGATTTGAGGTTGCGTGATCGGTCGCGCAGATCTTCGGTTTTAAGTCGGATGAGATCGTGAATTATTTCGGAGTACAGCCGGCCATCTGTCCACCGATGCTTGGCAGGCAGGCAAAAAGCGTGTTGCCCTCCTTGCCGGGTTCATGGAAAGTCGGGAACATTGGGGGCAATTGATTCGTTTTTCATGGCGGACAAGGTCAAATCCAACGGGTTGGTGCGGGGACGCAACCCCTTCCTGGAATTCGCGGTTCTGTGCGCCATGGGCGCGGCCGCGCTGGCTTTTGCCGTCGGTCTCTATCTGAGCGCGAATGTCGGGCTGGTCGCGTCGCTGATCGTGGGCATCGCGCTCTTTCTGGTGATGGCGGCGTCGCAGTCGGCGCTGTCCAGGGCGCACCGCTTTTCCGAGATCGTCGACCGCATCGAGGAGCTGCAGGGCTCCATCATGCGCTTCAACGACGACGTCGACCGCATCGACCGGTTTGCCGTCAAGTGCAAGCAGTTCGACGATGCGCTCAAGCGCGTGTCCGAGTTCGACGCGCTGTCGCAGGCCTGCGAGCGGATCGGCCCGCTGGCCCAGCGCGTCGGCGCCGTCGAGCGGCTGGCGGAGAAATGCGAGCGTATCGACCCGCTGGCCGAGCGGGTGGCGGCGCTGGGCCGCGTGGCGGAGCAGTGCGAGCGCATCGATCCGTTGGCGGCGCGCGTCGCGGCGCTCGACCAGCTCGCGGAGACGAGCCGGCAGATCGGCCCGCTGACGGAACAGGTGCGCGCTCTACAGGAGTCGCTCGGCCCGCTGGCCCATCTGGATGTGGCGGCGCTCAGCGAGAACACCGCTCTGGTTCAGCGCCTCAGCGCCAGCACCGAACGGCTCGATGCGCGGCTGGAAGCGCTGCGCAAGCAGGTGCAGATCGAAGGCAGGGATCGCCAGGACAGGCTGAAGGCCGAGCTGCAAGTGCTGGAAGCTCTGGTGCAGCAGCTCGCCGAGCAGATCGCCGCCGGGGCCGCTGCGGTCGCGCCGACGGCCGCGCCAGCGGTGGCTCCGCCCATGCCGGCGGCCGCCCCGGCCATGCCGGCGCCGCGCGCCTCCCTGGCGGAGCAGGCCCTGGCCGAAGCGGCGGCGCCCGAGCCGGTGCAGGACGAGGCGCCGGACTGGACGGACGGCGATGCGCCCCTGCTCGACGGCGCTGCGCTCGACAGCCTGATGGAGGATCGAATCCGCCATGCCATCGAGACCGACAAGGTCGACCTCTTCCTGCAGCCCATCGTCGGGCTGCCGCAGCGCCGGCCGCGCTACTACGAGGCGTTGACCCGACTGCGCAACGAAGCCGGCGATCTGATCCTGCCCAAGGACTACATCCCCGTGGCCGAGGCGGCGGGGATCATGCCGCTGGTGGACAATCTGATGCTGTTCCGCAGCGTCCAGGTGTTGCGCCGCCTGTCCGAGCGCAGCAACGCGAAGGGCCTGTTCTGCAACATCTCCGTCCACTCGCTGCTCGATCCCGAGTTCTTTTCCGAGCTCACCTCGTTCATGGAGCAGAACCGCGAGCTGGCCGACAGCCTGTTCTTCGAGTTCCGCCAGGACGTGATCAAGGGCTGCGGGCCGATCGAGCGCGAGAGCCTGGCCACGCTCGCCGCGCTCGGCTTCCGGTTCTCGCTGGACCATGTGGGCGATCTGGACGTGGAGTTCCAGTCGCTGCACGAGCTGGGCTTCCGCTTCGTGAAGATCGACGCCGAGATCTTTCTGCACGGCATGGCCGAGGCGGGCGCGCGCATCCATCAGGCCGACATGCGCAGCTATCTCGAGCGCTTCGGCATGGACCTGATCGTGGAGAAGATCGAGGACGAGCGCAGCCTGACCGACGTGCTCGACAACGATGTGGGGCTCGGGCAGGGCTTCCTGTTCTCCGAGCCGCGGCCGGTGCGGCCGGAGGTCTTCTCCGGCTCCAACGCCGCCGAGGCCGCCTAAAGCATGTCTCCCGAAACCGGTACCCACTTTCGGGACAAAAGACATGCTTCAACAAAGAGCGAGAGCAATGGCGCGAATCAGAATGATCGCGACAGGCTCTAGCGCGGCTTGACCGGAGGCGTCTCAACGCCTAGGTCGTCGGTCCGGCCCCGATCTATTCCAACCGCGAAACCGTGATAGCCATCCGCCCATGACCGCGCCCGCTTCGTCCATTCCCGTCCTCGACTCCGTCGCCGCGCTCGCGGCGGGCTACGACGCTTGGCTCTGCGATATCTGGGGGGTCATGCACAACGGCCTGGATGCGTTCGCCTCGGCCGCCGACGCCTGCGCGCGGTTCCGGGAGGCGGGCGGGACGGTGGTTCTGATCTCGAACGCGCCCCGACCCTCGGGCCCGGTGCAGCGCCAGCTCGACCGTATCGGCGTGCCGGCCGGCGCCTACGATGCCACCGTAACGTCGGGGGACGTCACGCGCGGGCTGCTGACAAGCGAGCCGGGGCGCCGGGTCCACCATCTCGGTCCGGAGCGCGACAGGTCCATCTTCGACGGGCTGGACATCGCCTTCGCGGCGCCATCCGCTGCCGATGTGGTGCTCTGCTCCGGCCTCGACGACGACACGGTGGAGACGCCGGACGACTATGCCGAGCGGCTGGGCGAGATGCGGGCGCTCGGCCTGCCCATGATCTGCGCCAACCCCGACCTGATGGTCGAGCGCGGCGAGGCGCTGGTCTATTGCGCGGGCGCGCTGGCGGCGGCC
>JAKSBI010000509.1 GCA_022361215.1 Hyphomicrobiales bacterium
AAACGACTGCCGTGATTTCCCGCTAGCATGCCGGCCGTGCCCATGAAAGCCACCAAAAAGGAGGGAGCGGGTGCCGGGCGGCGATGCGCACGGCTCCCGGCCTGCGCTCAGCGGTGTGCGGGGTTTTCGGGGCGTGTCGATCTGCATGGCAGGCGCGGCCTTGGTTTCTTGCCTGCCATGTTGCGGCCGGACAGCATTTCGGGTGGTCTACCGCGCCCTCGATTTTCGTCATGCCCGGACGTGATCCGGGCATCCATTCCACTGGCCCCTCAGCGAGATCGAGAGGCAAATGGCATGGAGTGCCGGGTCAAGCCCGGCAATGACGACGGTTGGGTATGAGCTGCGCTCGAATCCCGGACAATCATAGGCCTGCGCCGGGATGCCCTGCGCGGCGCAGAGGCCGCAGCTCCCGCGCCGATGGGATCATGTGCAAGTCAAAATGCCAGGATAGGTACCGCGACTCACTCGAAGGTGTGAAGTTGCAGGTATGGATTTTGAGGCCCTGCTTAGCTAAATTGGAGTGGAATGACATAAACCCATGACGGAGGAAACTCATGCAGCGCAAAGAATGGCAGCGGCCCGTGGTCGAAGAGACGGAAACCGGCCTCGAGGTCACCAGCTATATGCCTGCCGACCTCGGCCGGAAATAGCTGCCGCGGGCCGCGTGCGGCCCTTTGCGGACTCTTTGAGAAAGGCGGCGCGAGGCGCAGGCACGGGCCGCCTTTTCGTTTGTCCGGACGCCACCGCCCGCGGGGCCGTGGCGCGAAGGCGTAGCAGCCGATGATCATCCGCGTCCTGGGCTCGGCCGCCGGCGGCGGCTTTCCCCAGTGGAACTGCAACGGCGCCAACTCGCGCGACGTCAGGGCCGGGCGCGCCGGCCTGAAGCCGCGCACCCAGAGCGCGCTCGCCGTCAGCGCCAACGAGCGCGACTGGGTGCTGCTGAACGCCTCCCCCGACATCCGCCAGCAGATCGACGCGACGCCGGCGCTGCACCCCCGGCCCGGCGACGGCATCCGCAACAGCCCCATCGCCGCCGTCATCCTCACCAATGGCGATGTGGACCATGTGGCGGGGCTGCTGAGCCTCCGGGAAGGCCAGCCCTTCACGCTCTACGCCTCGTCGCGGGTGCTGCAGGCGCTCGCCGCCAACAGCATCTTCAACGTGCTGGCGCCGGAGAAGGTCGGCCGCCAGAGCATGACGCCGGGCACGCCCTTCCCCATCGCCGGCCCCGCGGGCGAGACGGGCCTGAGCGCGGAAGCCTTCGTGGTGCCCGGCAAGGTGGCGCTCTATCTGGAGGACCCGGAGGCGGGCGAGAATTTCGGCACCGAAGAGGGCGACACCATCGGCCTGAAGATCAGCGACACGGCGGCGGGCACGTCGTTCTTCTACATCCCCGGATGCGCGACCCTGGACGATGCGCTCGTCGAGCGGCTGCGCGCCGCGGCGCTGCTGTTCTTCGACGGCACGCTCTACACCAACGACGAGATGATCGCCCAGGGCCTCTCGGCCAAGACCGGCCAGCGCATGGGACACATGAACATGTCCGGCGCCGACGGCTCGCTCGCCGCGTTCGAGGCGCTGGGCGTGCAAAGGCGGATCTACATCCACATCAACAACTCCAACCCGGTGCTGCGCGAGACCTCGCCCGAGCGCGGCGTTGTCGAGGGCGCCGGCTGGGAGGTGGCCTATGACGGCATGGAGGTGCGCCTATGAGCGGACTGATGAGCGCGGAGGAGCTGGAGGCGCGACTGCGCGAGGTCGGCGCGGAGCGCTATCACTCGCTGCACCCCTTCCACAAGCTGCTGCATTCGGGCGCCCTGAACAAGGGCCAGGTGCAGGCCTGGGCGCTGAACCGCTTCTGTTACCAGTCGGCCATCCCGCGCAAGGATGCCGCCCTGATGAGCCGGACATTCGACCGGGAGCTGCGCCGCGAATGGCTGCGCCGGATCACGGACCATGACGGGCTCGGCGAGGAAGAAGGCGGCATCGAGCGCTGGCTGATCCTGACCGACGGTCTCGGCCTCGACCGCGACTACGTGATCTCCATGCAGGGCGCGCTGCCCGCGACCCGCTTCGCCGTCGAGGCCTATGTGCGCTTCGTGCGCGAGAACACGCTGCTGGAGGCCGTGGCCTCGTCGCTGACCGAGCTGTTCGCGCCGGAGATCCACCGCCAGCGCATCGCCGGCATGCTGGAGAACTACGACTTCATCGACGACAGCGTCATGCCCTATTTCCGCCGCCGGCTGAAGCAGGCCCCGCGCGACGTGGCCTTCGCGCTCGACTACGTCAAGCAGAACGCCCGCACGCCGGATGCCCAGACGGCCGTCGTCGAAGCGCTGACGTTCAAGTGCAACGTGCTCTGGTCGCAGCTCGACGCGCTCTACTTCGCCTATGTGGAGCCGGGCTTCGTTCCGCCCGGCGCCTTCCGGCCGGAGGAGACCCATGGCTGAGGCCGGTCGCAGGCAGCGGCTGATCATCGACGGGCAGAGCCGGCCGGCCCTGCCGCGCCATGTGAAGCTGCGCCACGACGCCGGCCGCGACCGCTGGGTCATGCTGGCGCCGGAGCGCATCCTGACCCCGGACGAGATCGCGGTCGAGGTGCTGCGGCTCTGCGACGGCGAACGCAGCATCGAGGATATCGCGGCGCGCCTGGCATTGGACTACAATGCGCCGGCGGAGGCCATCGCCGGCGACGTGATCGCGCTGCTGCAGGACATGGCCGACAAAGGATACATCAAGGCATGACCGACGCGTCGGCCGAGACCGATCTCGACGTCATCTGCGCCCGCGGGCCCGAGGGGCTGTTGGCGGAGCTGACCCATCGCTGCCCGCTGCAATGCCCCTACTGCTCGAACCCGCTGGCGCTCGACCGCGCCAATGTGGAGCTGAGCACGGAGGAGTGGCTGGACGTGCTGCGCCAGGCCGCCGACATGGGGGTGCTGCAGATCCACTTCTCGGGCGGCGAGCCCACGGTGCGGCGCGACCTGGAGGACCTGATCGCCGAGGCGGCGCGGCTCGGGCTCTACTCCAACCTGATCACGGCCGGCGTGCTGGCGAGCCGCGAGCGGCTGGAAGGCCTCGCCGAATGCGGCCTCGACCACGTGCAGCTCTCGATCCAGGATGCGGAGCCTCAAAACGCCGACCGCATCGCCGCCTACAAGCAGGGCCACGAGAAGAAGATGACGTTCGCCCGCTGGGTGCGGGAGCTGGACCTGCCGCTGACGCTGAACGCGCCGATGCACCGGCAGAACATCTCCAGCCTGGAGGCCATCATCGAGCTGGCGCTGGAGCTCGACGCCGCCCGCCTGGAGGTGGCGCACATCCAGTATTACGGCTGGGCCTATGTGAACCGGGCGGCGCTGATGCCCACGCGCGAGCAGACCATGTGGAGCGCGGACGTGGTGGAGCGGGCGCAGGAGCGGCTGAAGGGCGTGCTCACCATCGACTTCGTGGTGCCGGACTATTACGCGGCGCGGCCGAAGCCCTGCATGGGCGGCTGGGGCCGCAGGTTCCTGAACGTCACGCCCTCGGGCCGGGTGCTGCCCTGTCACGCGGCGGAATCCATCGAAGGCCTCGCCTTCGACAACGTACGCGAGCGCAGGCTGCGCGACATCTGGCTGAACTCGGACGCCTTCAATAAGTTCCGTGGAACCGACTGGATGCCCGAACCCTGCCGCTCCTGCGAGTTCAAGGAGGTGGACTGGGGCGGCTGCCGCTGCCAGGCCTTCGCCTTCACCGGCGACGCAGCCCAGACCGACCCGGCCTGCAACAAGTCCAGCCGCCACCGGGAGCTGGTGGCGCTGGCACAGTCCGAGGCCGCGGGCCCGCCGCCCGCCTTCACCTATCGGCGCATCCAGGCCTCGCGCACGAAAGAGAGCGTTCCCTCGGCTTGAGTGCCGATCGGTCCCGGAACCTTCCAAGGGGCGCCATCCCGGACTACCGGCTCTGCGCCAGCAGGCGATTCCTCACCAGCCAGCGGACCCCGCGCTCCCAGGACCGGTCTGTGTTGCCGCGGATGTCGGCGCTCATGACGCCCTTCAGCTCGCCGGAGGCCGCATCCCGCAGATAGATATTGATGTTCAGGATCAGGTTGCTGACCTTCTGCACCACGCCGGTGACGGAGAGCGCCGCGCCGAGCCTGGCGGCGATGTCGGCGTCGCAGCCGTTGCAGCCGCGGAAGCTGCCCGCCGCCGCGATGTCCTTGGCGCCCGGCGTCAGGTCGACCAGGCTGTAGCGCCCGGACTCGGCCATGAGGGTGCGCAG
>JAKSBI010000186.1 GCA_022361215.1 Hyphomicrobiales bacterium
CCAGTTCTGCCGACGTATTCGTCAGCGGCCTGAGCAGTTGACGCACAGTCGGCTGTACACCGCCCGCCGTGCCAACTGGACTCGTCCTTGCGCAAAAAATAGATCCAGATTGGACCGATACTTTGCCGGCGACTGGATCTAATGAGCCATCGCCTATCCATACTTTATTTGCAACAATCAAGACCTGCCCGCGGGCGAGCCGGGCAAGTATTGAGCATGAGTGCAAAGACGGAAAGGGGAGGTCCATGTCGAGCACGTTTCTTGTGGCTGTCGATGGCAGCGAGGGCGGTGCGCGTGCGGTCGCATGCGCGGCCTCGCGGGCCAAGGCGGAGGGCGCGAAGCTGGTCCTGGCGCACATCATTCAATGGTCGCCATACAGCTTCCACACGCCCGAGGAGCTGGCGGAGCGGCACAAGCGGCGCGAGGAGGAGATCGAGCGCGCGCAATCGACGGTCCTGGATCCGGTCAAGCGGAGCCTGGACGGCCAGGGCTTGCAGGCCGAGACGGTCGTGCGTCATGGGCATACGGCCGAATCGCTGGTCGCGGTCGCCGAGGAGAAGGACGTCGCTCAGATCTTCATCGGGCGTCTGGGCGAGGCCCGCATGAAGACACTGCTGTTCGGCAGCGTGGCGGCCGCCCTGGTTCAGACCTCGCCGGTCCCGGTGACGGTGGTCCCTTAGCACCCGTCCTTACGCCTCCAACCGCTTGACCTCGGGAGGGACGCAACGATGCGCCTGTTTCTGTCCACTTTACTGCTCGCTCTGCCGAGCGCCTCGGCCAGCGCGGCCGGAATCGACGAGACCATCAACAACGCCGTGCAGCCGATCACCAACTTCGTCTCCGCCATCGTCTTCTTCAAGGTTTCCATATTGGGCACTCAGCTGCCGCTCGTCGTGCTGTGGCTGGTGGCCGGCGCCGTCTTCTTCACGTTCTACATGGGGTTCATCAACCTGCGCGGCTTCAAGCACGCCATCGAGCTGGTGCGCGGCGACTATGCCAACCCGAAGGATGCCGGCGAGGTCTCGCATTTTCAGGCCCTGGCCACCGCCGTCTCGGGAACCGTCGGCATCGGCAATATCGGCGGCGTCGCGGTTGCCGTGACCGTAGGCGGGCCGGGCGCCACCTTCTGGCTGATCCTGGCGGGCTTCCTCGGCATGTCGACGAAGTTCGTGGAATGCACCCTCGGCGTGAAATACCGCAACGAGTACCCGGACGGCACGGTCTCGGGCGGGCCCATGTACTATCTGGACAAGGGCTTCGCCGAGCGCGGCTGGCCTACGCTCGGGCGCGGCATCGGCATTTTCTACGCCATCGGCATCTTCATCGGCGCGCTGGGCATCGGCAACATGTTCCAGTCGAATCAGGCCTTCGTGCAGTTCGTCAACGTCACCGGCGGCGCGCAGGAGAGCTGGTTCGCGGACAAGGGCTGGCTGTTCGGCATCGCCATGGCGCTCGTCGTGGCCTCGGTCATCATCGGCGGCATCAAGTCGATCGCCCGGGTGACGGAGAAGATCGTGCCGTTCATGGCCATCTTCTACATGGTCTTCGCGCTGATCGTGATCTTCATGGAGTACAAGTACATACCGGCAGCCATCGGCAACATCTTCACCGGCGCCCTGACCGGAGAGGGCGTGGTCGGCGGTGCGCTCGGCGCCATGATCATCGGCTTCCAGCGTGCGGTGTTCTCGAACGAGGCGGGCATCGGCTCGGCCTCCATCGCCCACTCGGCCGTGCGCACCAAGGAGCCCGTCACCGAGGGCCTGGTGTCGCTGCTCGAGCCCTTCATCGACACCATCATCATCTGCACCATCACGGCGCTGGTGATCGGCACGGCGGCAGCTTCCGAGCCGGGCTTCGCCCGCCTCGATCAGGGCATCGCCATGACCTCTGCGGCCTTCGAGCGGCAGTTCTCCTGGTTCCCGGCCCCGCTGGCCATCGCCGCCATGCTGTTTGCCTTCTCGACCATGATCTCGTGGTCCTATTACGGGCTGAAGGGCTGGACCTATCTGTTCGGCGAGAGCGTGGCCATGGACCGGCTCTACAAGCTGATCTTCTGCATCTTCGTGGCCCTGGGCTGCATGCTTCAGCTCGGCGCCATCCTCGACTTCTCGGATGCGCTGGTCTTCCTGATCTGCGTGCCCAACATCCTGGGGCTCTACATCCTGGCTCCGGTCGTGAAGCGCGAGCTCGACTCCTATCTGGCCCGCGTCAAGAGCGGCGAGATCAAGAAGTACAGGAACGTCGCCTGATCGAACCGCCAAGGTCTCGGGGGCGGGCGTGGCCGGCGGCCGCTCCCGCCCCCTGCTTTTGCGCGGCCATCGCGCCGTCACGGTGTCGCTCTATGTGTCGGCGGGGGGCGAAGGCGCGAGAAGCATGAAGGAGGGACCGGCGTCATGAGACGACAGGGGATCTGGGTACTGCTGGGATCGATGCTGCTGGCCGCGCCGGCCGCCATCGGTGCCGAGCAGGCGGCCGAGGCGGCAAAGGAGGCGCCGCAAACGGCTACGGCAAAGAAAAAGCGCGTCCTGACTCCGGAGGAGAAGAAAGAGAAGGAGCTCCGCAAGGCCTGCAAGATCCGCATCTGCGATATCTTCGCCAGCCGCGTGTCCGAGGGCGAGGACGTGCGCTGCAACGTCGTGAAGACCTGGCGGGAGGAGGACATCGAGGAGATCCTGTCCGGCGGCCGCATCGGCTGGCCCTGGGGCAAGGCGCGCTGCACCACGGAGCTGAAGCTCGCCCGCAAGATGCTCGCCGCGGCCATGGGCGAGGAGCATGTGGCCAAGCTCGAGCCGCACACGGTGAGCTGCTCCCTCGACCGCAAGTCCGAGGGCCAGACCTACGACGTGACGCTGACCATTGCGCCCGAGGTCACCTTCAGGAAGGGCCGTGCCGCCAAGGCGCAGATCAACTGGGGCGATATGGACGCGCCGGCGCTCGCCTATGGCGTGATCTGGCC
>JAKSBI010000524.1 GCA_022361215.1 Hyphomicrobiales bacterium
CGAGGATCTGGCCCACAAGGTGGTGGGGATCTGCGATAGCGGGCAAGCGCAGTTCAAGCCGCTCTACGGGGACGACGTGCCGCTGAAGGAGAAGGTGCGCACCATCGCGCAACAGATCTACGGCGCCGAGGACATCGCGGCGGACAAGACCGTGGAGGCGCGCTTCGCCCAGCTCGAGGACGAGGGCTACGGCCACTTCCCCGTCTGCATGGCGAAGACCCAGTACTCGTTCTCCACCGACCCGAACCTGAAGGGCGCGCCCGAGGGCCACACGGTGGCGATCCGGGAGCTCAGGCTCAGTGCGGGCGCGGAGTTCATCGTGGCCATCACCGGCGACATCATGACCATGCCCGGCCTGCCCCGAACCCCCGCCGCCAACGCCATCCACCTCGACGACCAGGGCCAGATCCAGGGACTGTTCTAGGGCCGGTTCCGCGACCTCGCCATCGCAAGGTCGTCCATGCTAGGAACAGGACATGGCTGAATGTCCTGGCGTCTTCAAGCTGTCCGAGACCAGAGACGGTGGGCTGGCGCGCATCCGCGTGCCGGGCGGTCTGCTCACGTCCGCTCAACTCACGACAGTCGCCGATCTCGCACGAGATCGAGGCAACGGCCTGATCGACCTCACGCATCGGGCCAATCTGCAAGTCCGTGGGCTAGGCACAGAAGGCAGCCCAAAGTTCTGCGATGCCTTGCAGCACGTTGGTCTCCTTGCGGCAGATCCCGTAGCCGACCGCCTGCGCAATATCCTGGCATCACCGCTCGCCGGCCTCGATTCAGACGAGATCATCGACGTGCGGCCCTGCGTTGCCGCGCTCGACCAGGCGCTGCAGTCGGACCCTGGTCTCGGTGGATTGTCTCCGAAGTTCAGCTTCGTCTTCGACGGCGGGGGCGTCGGCCGCGTCGGCGCCCTGTCCCACGATGTGGGCTTCCTCGCGGAGACCACATCGGAGGGCGTCCGCCTTCGTCTGAGCCTTGCTGGCCGGCCGACGGCGGCCATGATCGCACCCGCCGATGCATCAGCTCTGGCCGTCGCCTTGGCAAAGACAGCCATTCACTTGAGCTCGGACGATGCCGCACGCATGTCTACAGCCCTGGCGAATCATTCGGTTGCAGAAGTACTGGACCACGCACGGCGGCAACAGACTGATATCGACATCAGCCATCAAGACCCGACGCCGCGGCCCATCGTCCTCGAGCCGGTCCTCGGACCTGTCTGCGATGCTCGAAACGTGGACATCGCCTATGGTCTCGGCATCCCGCTTGGACGCCTCACCGATGCGACGGCGCGCGCACTTGCGGCTCTTGCGGAGAACTTTGGCGATGGCCTCGTGCGGTTGGCCCCATGGCAGGCGGTGTTCATCACTGGCCTCCCGACCCAGGCAGTCGACGCAGTCCGTTCCGAGGCACACGCCCTCGGCCTGCTGACAGAGCCGGAAGACATAGCCATTCGTGTTTCGGCCTGCTCCGGCTCGACCGGCTGCATGCGCACAGAATGCGACACCAAGGCGGACGGCTCCGCAGTCCTGGCGGCGCTCCGCCGGATTGATGCCGCGAATAGGGCACCAATGACGATCCATCTTTCAGGCTGCGCGCGCGGCTGCGCCCATCCCGACGCCAGCAGGCTGCTGCTGTTGGGCCGTCCCGACGGCGGCTACGACGCCTTCAGGGACGCGCGCCCTTCGTCTTCGGCAACAAGCGATCCGTTTGCTGATCGCATCCGGCCCGACCGCGTGGCCGACTTCGTTATCGAATTCGCGAATGGCTGATCCCGGCTGGCGCGCCTTGCGGCGCGAAGCAATTGTGGGCATAACGCCGCATCAGTCGAAGCCGATGTCATTGTTATGGAATATCTGAAAGACGGCGCGGCGATCTACGAGCAGTCCTTTGCGACGATCCGAGAGGAGGCCAACTTGGAGGGCCTTCCCGAGGATCTCGAGCCGGTTGCCGTCCGCCTCATCCACACCTGCGGCATGACGGATCTGGGTCATTTCCTGGCCTATGATCCAGCCGTCGTCCAGCGCGGACGTGCAGCCCTTCAGGAGGGCGCACCGATCCTGTGCGACGCCAAGATGGTGGCCAGCGGTATCACACGGGCCCGGCTGCCGTCCGACAATGACGTGCTCTGCACGTTGAAACACGACGACGTCCCCGACCTGGCGAAGAAACTGAAAACCACGCGCAGCGCTGCCGCGATCGAGCTCTGGGAGCCGGATCTGGAAGGCGCCGTCGTGGCCATCGGAAATGCCCCGACCGCGCTTTTCCATCTGCTGGAGCGGCTGGACGACGGCTGGCCAAAGCCGGCCGCCATTCTGGCCTTTCCGGTCGGCTTTGTCGGCGCAGCCGAGTCCAAGCAGGAGCTTGCCATGGACAGCCGCGGTGTCCCCTATCTGACGCTGCATGGCCGGCGCGGCGGCAGCGCCATGGCCGTCGCCGCAGTCAACGCAATCGCGGACGAGCGCGAATGACAACCGGGCGTCTCTTTGGCCTCGGCGTGGGGCCCGGCGATCCGGATCTGATCACGTTGAAGGCCCTGAAGCTGCTCAAGGCGGCCGACGTGGTCGCCTATCCGACAGGCAAGGCCGACGGCGGCAATGCCCGCGCGGCCGTGGCACCGCACATCAACGGCAAGCAAGAGCTGCTGCCCCTGCTCTACCCGACCACCGCCGGCCCGCTCGCCGACGCGCCAAGCTACCCCCAGCTCATGCGCGACTTCTACGAGGCAACCTCTCAAGAGATCGCGGACCGGCTCGAAGCCGGCAAGGACGTGGCGCTGATCTGCCTTGGCGACCCGTTCTTCTACGGCTCCTACATGTACTGGCACGCCCGGCTGGCGGAGCGCTTCGAGACCGTCGTCGTGCCGGGCGTCTCCTCCGTTATGGCTGCGCCCATCGCCATGGACCGGCCGCTCTGCCATCGCAGCGACGTGGTGACCGTCCTGCCCGCGACCTTGCCCGAGGACGAGCTCGAAGCCCGTCTCAGCGCCGCCGACGTTGCCGTCATCATGAAGCTTGGACGCACCTTTCCCAAGGTCCGCCGTACCCTCGATCGTTTGGGTCTGCTCGACCGTGCCGTCTACGTCGAGCGCGCCAGCATGGACGGCGAACGCATCCTGCCTGTCCGCAACGTGGAACCGGACGAGACCGACTATTTCTCCGTGATCATCATTCCCTGCGACGCTCCGGGCTGAGCGACGGCCATGTCGCACACCGCCATCGTCCTCTTGAGCAATCCGGGCCTGGACACGGCACGACGGATCAAGGCTGCGCTGGGCGACGCGGAGATCTGGGGACTGCAGAACCGCGTCCACGGCACCGACCGGCAGTTCACTGAGACGGCCGTCACGCTGCAACGGCTCTATGGGGAGGGAGCGACCATCATCGGCCTCTGCGCCGCCGGCATCCTGATCCGCTCGCTGGCGCCCTCCTTGACGGACAAGCGCGGCGAGCCGCCGGTTCTCGCGGTTTCCGACAATGGGCACGCGATCGTGCCGCTGCTTGGCGGGCTTACCGGCGCCAACGAGCTGGCACGGCGCCTCGCGGCAGTGCTGTCGGGCGAGGCTGCGATCACGGCAAGCGGCTCACGCCGCTATGGCCTCCAGCTGGAGGCCCCGCCGGCGGGTTACGTCCTGGCCAATCCGGAGGACGCCAAGGCTGTGACGGCCACGCTGCTCGGTGGCGCCAGCGCTCGCATCGAAGGCAAGGCGCCTTGGCTCGATAAGAGTGACCTGCCGGTCGACGCAAACGGACCCGTGCTCATCCGCATGAGCCCCTATCGCGGCACCCCACCCGCAGGCGGGCTGCTCTACCACCCGCGCACGGCCGCAGCCTTTGTCAATGGTGCGCCCGCCATCGGTATGGACGAGCTTCGCGCTGCGCTGGCGATTGGCGATATTGCCGACCAGGCGCTCGGGGCCATTGTGCTGCCCGAAGGAACGGAGCCTGCGCCA
>JAKSBI010000521.1 GCA_022361215.1 Hyphomicrobiales bacterium
GCAAATCGCGAAGGCCGACATGCTGGTGCTCAACAAGGTGGACCTCGCCGACAGCGAGACCCTGGAGGAGACGCGGCGCCAGGTTCGCGAGACCAACGCGCAGGCCATGATCCGCTTCGCCGATCACGGCGACATCGACATCGGGGAGCTGATGCAAGGCCCGCCGAGCCAGGTGGCGCAGCGCTACGCCGCCGCGCCGGGCGATGGCCATGATCATGCGGATCATGAGCACGACCACGAGCACAGGCACGCGCCGGCGGACTCCTGCGTGCTCGACGCGGCGGCATCGATCAGCCGGTCCGATCTGGAGGCGTTCTTCGCCGAGGCTCCGGAGGACCTTTGGCGCAGCAAGGGCTTCCTGCTGGTGGACGGCGCCCCGAAGCTCGTGCAGTTCACCATGGGTCAGCTCGAGATGAGCGATGCCGAGCCGCGCGACAGGTACTACCTCGTCCTCATCGGGCGCACGCTCGATCAGGCCACGCTGAAGGCGCGCTTCGAGGCGCTGGCGATGGCGGGAGAAGCGGCATGAAGGTCGCGGTCGTCGCCGAGGGTGCCGGTCCTGCGCCGCGCTCCCTGGCCGAGCAGGCCTATCATCTGCTGACGCGCATGATCACGCAGCTCGAACTGGCGCCTGGGAGCTTACTCGTCGAGAAGGACCTGATGGCCGCCCTGGAGATCGGCCGCACGCCCATCCGCGAGGCGCTGCAGCGCCTGTCGATGGAGGGGCTGGTGGTGCATCAGCCCAATCGGGGCATGTTCGTCGCCGACATCACGACGACGAGCGTGCAGCACATTTACGAGTTCCGCAGCCTGATCGACGGGCATCTGGTTCGCCTCGCCGCCGAGCGCGCGCGCGAGCCGCAGACCGCGGAGCTGCGAGCGCTGCCGGTGAAGTTCAAGCGGGCGATCGCGACCGACGACATGGACAGCTATGTCGAGCTCGACCGCCGCTTCTATGCTCTGCTCGCCGAGGCGGCTGAGAATATCTATCTCGCCGAGGTCATTCCACGCATCTTCAATCTGCATCTGCGGCTGTTCTTTTTCATTTCATCGCGCGGCGCCGGCTGGCACGATGTGGCCAAGGCCCATACGGCCATGACGCGGGATGTTGCCGAGGCGATCGCGCGGCACGACGCGGACGCAGCCGAGAAGGCCATCACGGCCTATATCGCGTCCCGCCACCAGGACATGCGGGATCTGCTATAGGCGCCATTGCGCAACGGGAGGACAACCATGAGCCGTGATCTGGCACCGGAGGAGCACGAGACGTTTCGTGGACACTACGGCACCGGCGACGCCTGCCGGTCCTGCGGCAACACCGACGTGACCATCCGCATCTGGGAGAAGTACGGCACCACATCCCACGATGTCGGCGGTGATATCGGCCCGGAAGGGATCATCGCTGCACTGGTCGTCTGCGAGGCCTGCGGTCACGGACAGGTTATCCCGCGTGCCCAGATCCTGGCAGCCAGGAACGCCGCCTGAGCGGCGAGGCGGCGCGTCGGACTTCTTGTACTGCCATGCGGATGAAACACGCCGCCAAGGGAGGAGCCTGTGCCCTAACGGCAGTGGATACTGGGTCACCCAAGCCGGGTGACGACAACTTTCTATGTGTCAGCTATCTCCTCGAACACCTGTCAACGATGGCCCCGGGCTGAACAACAAGCCCGGCAATGACGGTTCCAGGAGGTTGAGGAAGAAGCGCGATAAATCAGCAGCCTAAGCTCTACCCTGCGCGCGCACGTATTTCAGGAATTTGAGGCCGTACTCGTCCTCTGCCGTCATCACGTCGGCGGCGTATTTGAATTCGACGTAGTCGTTGGGCGCGTTCATGATCGGATCGATCATGATGGCGTCGCAGCCATGCATGATCGAGAGCGTGATGAAGGCGTGGTTGAGCAGCTTGCGCCGCGGCAGGCCGAAGGAGACGTTCGAGAGCCCGCCGAAGATGTGCACTTCCGGAAAGCGCTGGCGCAGCTCCTTGACGGCATCCAAAAAGTGCTTGCCGTAGTCCGGTCCGGCGCCCACGGGAAAGACCAGCGGGTCGAGGAAGCGGTCTTGCACCGGGATGCCGGCCTTGTCCATCAGCTCCATGCAGCCGGTGAGGTTCTCGACGCGCTCCTCGGCGCTCTGCGGCATGCCCGACTTGCCCGAGCCGTTGGCGAAGATCAGGCAGTCCTGCTCCTTGGCGAGGTCGATGAGCACGTCGCGGCCCGGCTCCAGGCTGACCGAGTTGATCGCCGGCCGCGTCTTCGACCGGTCATAGACCTCGAGGCCGGCTTTGATCGCCTCCGGGTCCGAGGAGTCGATGGCGAAGGCGACGTCGCCGCAGATCTCCTGGGCCGTCTTCACGGTCCAGCGCATGAACTCCAGCCGCTCTTCCGGGTAGACCGAGAGCTCGTCGACGCAGAGATCGATGATGTGGGAGCCGGCCTCGACCTGGGACATGATTGCCCATCTGAAGAAGTCCAGGTCCTGCTTGCGGATGCCCTGTCCGATATGGCCGATCCGCTCGTTCTTCACCTTGGTCTCGTCGGTCGGGTAGATGTCCGTGATGTCGAGCAGACGCTTCGTCCCGTCGGTGTCCGTATAGGCGTAGCCGACGGTGTCGCCCTCTTTCACGATGTTCTTGCTCGTCGCCTTGATGCGACGGGTCGTGTTGATGTTCTCACCGATGACGATGAGACCTTTCGAGTCCTTGGCGGCCATGGGCGTGTCTCCCGTTCAAGCCCGAGTTCGCGCGACTGTCGTATATTCTAAATATATTCTATATTGGACAATCGTCGACTCCATTCACTTGCCTCCTCCAGGCGGGGAAAACCTAGCACGTCCCCTCGGGCCCGTGCGTGGCGCGGACATGCGTGCTGATTGCATACCCCCCGCGCTGCGGGTTGGGTGGCTTGCTTGCGACCGGATCAACCGGACAGCTATGATGATTGGGGCACGAGACGTGCCGGGGTGCCGAAGAATTCGCCGGTCTCTCGTGCTCGACCGCAGGACAGGACTTCGCTCGGGCCGGTTCGGTTCAGGGAGGAGCGAGGTGGCGGGGCAGAGACCGTTGGGCCTGCTGCGCAGGCGGAGAGCCTTGGGCATGAGCGCGCGGAAGACGCGGTAAGCCCCCTTCGGAACGGCCTCTCTCGGACGCCGCCTTCACGAGAAGGGCGAAA
>JAKSBI010000736.1 GCA_022361215.1 Hyphomicrobiales bacterium
GGATTGAGCTCGGCCCGGACCTGGTCGATGGTCTTCTTGAGCTGCACGATGCCCTGCATGGCGAAGTACTCGCACTGCACCGGCACCAGCACCGCGTCCGCCGCGGCCAGCGCGTTGATCGTGAGAATGTTCAGGGACGGCGGGCAATCGACCATGATGTAGTCGAAGGAGGCACCCACCACGTCCGGGGCCGGCCGCGCCAGCCCGGCGATGGCGTTGCGCAGCCGGAAGGCCCGGTCGCCCGACGACAGGATCTCCCGCTCCAGGCCGAGAAGATCGAGGGTCGAGGGCGCGATGAAGAGGTTCGGGATGCCCGTGGTGACGATGGCCTGCTCCAGCGTAGCGCGGCCGGCGAGAACGTCGTAGGTCGAGACCGGGCGGTCCCGCTCGTAGATGCCGAGCCCCGTGCTGGCATTGCCCTGGGGATCGAGATCGACGATCAGCACGCGCTCGCCGACGGAGGCCAGGGCCGTGCCGAGATTGATGGCCGTGGTGGTCTTACCGACCCCGCCCTTCTGGTTGGCCAGCGCGAGGACGCGCGGCAGTTCCTGCCGGTCACTCATTGTTTGGATCCATCCGTGGTTTCTCCGCCGGCCGCGGGTCCCGCAGCTCGACGATATGGGCCCCCGCCTGCGTCCGACTCGGGATCAGCCGCGCGTCGAACGTCCATCGCTTGCGCGCCGCCTCCAGCTCCTCGGCCGCCTGCCGCCCCTTGAGCAGCAGGCCCACCGTGTCGCGCCCGAACAGCGGCTGCGCCAGGTCCAACACATCGTCGAGCGACGCCAAGGCGCGCGCCGAGACGATATCCGGCGCCATCACTTTATTGGCGGCACTGAGACTTTCAATGCGCAGGTTGTGGATTTCCACAGCGGCCTCTGTGCATCTTGCGACCTCGGCGAGGAAGGCGCATTTGCGTCCGTTGCTCTCGACGAGGTGCACCACGGCATCCTGCCGATTCGCGGCGAGAATCGCAATCACAAGTCCGGGAAATCCGGCGCCGGAGCCGAGATCGAGCCAAAGGCGGAACGGCGGCGCGTGTTCGAGGAGCTGGGCGCTGTCCGCGAAATGGCGCTGCCAGACCTCGGGCAACGTGCGCGGCGAGACCAGGTTCTGCACCTTCTGCCAGCGTTCCAGCAGCTCGGCGTAGCGCCGGAGCCGGTCCAGTGTTTCACGTGAAACATCGAAGGCCGCAGCGAAGTCGTCGGGTCCCCGGATGGTCTCGATGCGACCCGTCATCCCCGTGCATCACGCGGACTTGGCCGCTGGCGCCTTCTTGACGGACGCCAGCACCAGCATCAGCGCCGCCGGCGTGATGCCGTCGATGCGTGCCGCCTGTCCGAGGGTGGTCGGGCGGAAGCGCTCCAGCTTCTCGCGCACCTCGTTGGAGAGACCGGCGACGGCGCCGTAGTCGAAGGCACGCGGGATGGCCACGCCCTCGTCCCGGCGGAAGGCCGCGATGTCCGCCTCCTGGCGCTTGAGGTAGACGGCGTAGCGCGCGTCCACCTCGAGCTGCGCGGCGATGGCCGGCGCGATGCGGTCGAGCTCGGGCCAGACCGCCTTCAGCCGCTCGAAGCTCATGTCGGGGTAGGACAGCAGGTCGAAGGCGCTGCGCCGCCGGCCGTCCTTGTTGACCGTGAGCCCGGCGCGCCCGGCCTCGGTCGGCGTCAGGGCCAGCGTGTCCAGGAGCCGGCGCCCCTCCGCCAGCGCCCGGGTCTTCGCCTCGAAGGCCCCCGCCCGCTCGGCGCCGACGCAGCCGAGCGCCACGCCCGCCGCGGTCAGCCGCTGGTCCGCATTGTCGGCCCTGAGCCGCAGGCGGTACTCGGCGCGGGAGGTGAACATGCGGTACGGCTCGCTCACGCCGCGCGTCACCAGATCGTCGATCATCACGCCGATATAGGCGTCCGCGCGTGTCACCGAGAAGGCCTCGCCGCCCCCGGTGCAATTCAGCGCGGCGTTGAGGCCTGCGATCAGGCCCTGTCCCGCGGCTTCCTCGTATCCGGTGGTGCCGTTGATCTGTCCCGCCAGGAAGAGCCCCGCGAGCGCCTTGGTCTCCAGGGTCGGCAGCAGCTCGCGCGGGTCCACATAGTCGTATTCGATGGCGTAGCCCGGCCGCACGATGCGCGCGGCTTCGAGGCCCGGGATGCTCTTCACGAAGGCATGCTGGACGTCCTCCGGCAGCGAGGTCGAGATGCCGTTCGGATAGACCGTGTCGTCGTCGAGGCCTTCGGGCTCCAGGAAGATCTGATGCGCCTCCCGCTCCTTGAAGCGCACCACCTTGTCCTCGATGGACGGGCAATAGCGCGGGCCGACGCCGTCGATCTGGCCGGAATAGATCGGCGCGCGGTCGAGATTGCCGGCGATGATGGCGTGGGTCTCGGGCGTGGTCTCCGTGATGTGGCAGACCACCTGCGGCGTCGCGATGCGGTCGGTCAGGAACGAGAACGGCACGGGCGGGTCGTCGCCCTCCTGCTCGGCCAGCCGGTCCCAGTCGATGGTGGTGCCGTCGAGCCGCGGCGGCGTGCCCGTCTTCAGCCGGCCCATGCGCAGGCCGAGGCCATAGAGCCGCTTCGAGAGCCCGACCGCCGGCGCCTCGTCGATGCGCCCGGCAGGCGTGCGCGTCTCGCCGATATGGATGACGCCCTGCAGGAAGGTGCCCGTGGTCAGGACCACCGCGCCCGCAGCCAGCGTCTCGCCGTCGCCGGTGACGACGCCGACGACGCGGCCGTCCTCCACCTGGAAGTCCTCGACCGCGGCCTCCACCACGGTCAGCCCGGCGACCTCCCGCACGGCCGCCTGCATGGCCTGCCGGTAGAGCTTGCGGTCGGCCTGCGCCCGCGGGCCCTGCACGGCCGGCCCCTTGCTGCGATTGAGAATGCGGAACTGAATGCCGGCCTGGTCCGCGACCCGGCCCATGAGCCCGTCCAGGGCGTCGATCTCGCGCACCAGATGGCCCTTGCCCAGACCGCCGATGGCCGGGTTGCAGGACATCTCGCCGATGGTCGCGAAGCGGTGCGTGACCAGCCCCGTGCGCGCGCCCATGCGGGCGGCCGCGGCCGCGGCCTCGCAGCCGGCATGTCCGCCGCCGATCACGATCACATCGAAGCGCTGGTGCGTCATTGCAGTCCGTCACACTTGGGCAGGCGCCCGGTTTCAGTCCGGCCCCTCATAGCAACAGCGGCCGAATGTTTCACGTGAAACATCACTTGCCGATGCAGAACGCGCCGAAGATCCGGTCGAGCACGTCCTCGACGTCCACGCGGCCGGTGATGCGGCCGAGCGCGTGGGCGGCCTGGCGCAGATCCTCGGCGCGCAGCTCCAGCTCTTCGAGCGATCCGTCGAGAAACCCGGCGAGCGCCGCCTCGCAAGCCGCCAGCTCGCGCCGGTGCCGGGCCCGCGTGATCTGCGGCGCCTCGCCGACGGCCAGCTCGCGGGCCGCGAATTCCCCGACCGTCTCGATCAGCCGGTCCAATCCTGAACCGGTCTTTAACGAGATCTTAAGGCTGTCCGGAATTTCCTCGGCCCTCTCCGGCAGCCCCAGATCGATCTTGTTCAACACCGGCATGAGCGTGGCCGTCCCGGCGTGCAGATGCGCCGGCGGGTCCCATTGGGGCGCCGCCGCATCGACGATCCAGAGCACCAGGTCCGCCGCCTCCGCGCGGGCATAGCTGCGGCGCACCCCCTCCGCCTCCACCCTGCCCTCGGCCTCCCGGAGGCCGGCCGTGTCCATCACCACCACCGGGTAGCCGCCGAGGTCCATATGCACCTCGATGACGTCGCGGGTGGTGCCCGCCTCCTCCGAGACGATGGCGGCGTCCCGGCGGGCGAGCGCGTTCAGGAGGCTCGACTTGCCCACATTGGGCGGGCCGGCCAGCACGATATGCAGGCCGTCGCGCAGACGCTCGCCCCGGTGGCCGTCGTCCAGATGGGCGCGGATGGCATCTCTCAGGCGCAAGACCGCGGGCCGGGCGCGCGCCTCGATCTCGGCGGGCACGTCCGCCTCGTCGGAGAAGTCGAGCGCCGCCTCGACCAGGGCGAGCGCGCCGATCAGCTCCTGGCGCCAGGCATCGTAGAGATCGCGCAGCGCGCCTCCGGCCTGACGCATGGCGAGCCTGCGCTGGGCCTCGGTCTCGGCGTCGATGAGATCGGCCAGGCCCTCCACCGTGGTCAGATCCATCTTGCCGTTCTCGAAGGCGCGCCGCGTGAACTCGCCGGCCTCGGCAGGCCGGAGACCGGGCAAGCCGGCGAGCGCGTCGACCACGCCCTGCACCACGGCGCGGCCGCCATGCAGATGCAGCTCGGCCATGTCCTCGCCGGAGAAGCTGCGCGGTCCCGGGAACCAGAGCGCCAGCGCCCGGTCCAACGGCTCGCCGCTTTCGGGATGCCTGATCAGCGCGAGCGCCGCGCGCCGGGGCTCGGGGTGCTTTCCCGCCAGCCGCGTCAGGGCCTCGCCCGCCGCCGGCCCCGAGATGCGCACCACCGCCACGCCGGCCCGGCCCGCGCCGCTCGAGACGGCGAAGATGGTATCCTCCAAGACCTCTGCCATGGTCTTGTTCACGGTCCCGGTTTTCCTTCCCGACAGGCTTACGCTACTGTCCTCGGTCAATAGAGAGAGGTGGCCCCTCGGACCCGCGCCGCCCGGGCCCCTCGCGCCCTTCCCGATCTCACGGAGCGTCGCATGTCCCGAAACCGCCTGGTCGACGAGACCAGCCCCTATCTCCTGCAGCACAAGGACAACCCTGTTCACTGGTGGGCCTGGGGCACGGAAGCCCTGGCCGAGGCCAAGCGCAGCAACAAGCCGATCCTGCTCTCGGTCGGCTATGCGGCCTGCCACTGGTGCCATGTGATGGCCCATGAGAGCTTCGAGGACGACGCCACCGCGGCGGTGATGAACGAGCTGTTCGTCAACGTCAAGGTGGACCGGGAGGA
>JAKSBI010000758.1 GCA_022361215.1 Hyphomicrobiales bacterium
CCATTGATAGCCCAAGGCTCTCACAAACCGGTGATTGAACTGTGGCCGATACCAGCGCAAGAAAAAGGCCGCCCGCCAATCCGGCGAGCGGCACTCGGTCCGCTCAGGTCGAGATGCGACCCGAGAGCGTCGGTCGTGCGACCGGATCAGTAGCAGAACCGGCGCGGACGCCACACATACTTGTAGCGCCAGCCATAGTGGTAGTGGCTCCAGTAGCGGATCTTGATCTTCCGCCACCTCTTGTGGCAGCCGTAGCCATAGCCATAGCCGTAATGCTTCTTGTAACCATAGTGCTTCTTGTAGCCGTAGCCATGGCCGTAATAGCCGGCCTCGGCCGAGGTGGACTGCAGAGCGGACGCGCCGGTCGTGATGGCAACAGCCGCGGCAGCCGTCAGAAGGATCTTCTTCAGCATGATATACCTCCCTTGATCCCGATGGGGTCAGGTGTTGACGTTTCGGATGCGAGGCCATCTCGCGTCCGTCATGGTCGCTGTTCTAGACCATGGCACCTGAACCCACCCTGAGGCGGGCGTTCATACGGGGTTCATGCTGGCGAGCGGCGCTGCGCGCAGGCTGCAACGTCTTGGAAATGCGACGGAATTGCGGGCTGCGGCAGGGCTGCCGGCGCTATTTGACGCCGAGCTTTTTCTGCAGGCTGGTGGACGAGGTGGTGTACTGAAAGATCAGCTTCTTGTCCGGATAGATATAGGCATGGGCCTTCTGGGCCATCAGCGCCGCCTCGTGGAAGCCCGAGAGAATCAGCTTCAGCTTGCCGGGGTACCAGTTGATGTCGCCAATGGCGAAAATGCGCGGCTCGCTGGTCTCGAACTTCTCGGTATCGACCGGGATCAGGTTCTCGTGCAGCTCGAGGCCCCAGTCGGCGATCGGCCCGAGCTTCATGGTCAGGCCGAAGAACGGCAGCAGGGTGTCGCACGCCTGGCGGAAGCTGTCGCCGTCGTTGCCGCGCACCGTCGCGGCCTCGAGCTGGCCGTCCTGCCCGTGCAGCTCGGTGATCTGGCCGAGCTTGAAGGCCATGCGCCCCTGCTCCACCAGCGCCAGCATCTTGTTCACGGAATCCGGGGCCGCCCGGAACTTGTCGCGGCGATGGATCAGGGTCAGCGACTTGGCGACCGGCGCCAGGTTGAGCGTCCAGTCGAGCGCGGAATCGCCGCCGCCGGCGATCACGATGTCCCGGTCCCTGAAGTCCTCGATGCGGCGCACGGCGTAGAACACGGAGGTGCCCTCGAAGTCCTCGATGCCCTTCAGCGGCGGGCGCTTGGGCGTGAAGGAGCCGCCGCCGGCGGCGATGATCACCACCTTGGCCTCGAAGCGGGTGCCGATGTCGGTTTCCAGCAGAAAGCCGCCGTCGCCGTTGCGCTCCAGCCTGTCGACGCGCTCCTGGAGATGGAAGGTCGGATCGAAGGGCTTGATCTGCTCCATGAGCTTGTCGGTCAGCTCCTGGCCCAGGACGATCGGCATGCCGGGAATGTCGTAGATCGGCTTTTCGGGATAGAGCTCGGCGCACTGCCCGCCGGGCTTGTCCAGGATGTCGATGAGATGGGCCTTGATGTCGAGCAGCCCCAGCTCGAAGACGGCGAACAGGCCGACGGGGCCCGCGCCGATAATGACCGCATCCGTCTTGATCAGCTCATCCGTCATCGTCGCACCGCGCGGGGCTCATGCGCGGCATTCGAAAGGTCGCGCAAGGCCTTGCTCTAGAATTGTTTCTCCGGCACCCGGACGATCAGGCCGTCCAGGGCTTCCGTCACCTTGATCTGGCAGCTCAGCCGGCTCGACTCGCGCACGTCGAAGGCGAAATCGAGCATATCCTCTTCCATCTCCTCGGGCTCGCCCGTGGGCGCGCGCCAGTCCGGCTCCACATAGATATGGCAGGTGGCGCAGGCGCAGGCGCCGCCGCATTCCGCCTCGATGCCCGGGACGCTGTTCTTGACCGCCGCCTCCATCACGGTCATCCCGACCTCGGCCTCGACCGCATGCTCGGTTCCGTTGTGTTCGATGTATGTGATCTTGGGCATGCTTTCGGTGCCCTCGTTGCCTCTCTGATGTCCGTGAATGACCGTCCGCGGGCGGGCCGGACGTCGGCCGCCGGCCGAGCGCGGGCGGACGGCGTGGCGGGACCGCCGCCCCGTATAGGCCAATTGGCTAAGTGAAGCTAGTGCAAAGGACTTGGCGCGTCATGCGGGCGCGCGGCAAGGGGCCGCGCGCGCCGGGACCGGCGTCCCGGCGGCCCGGCCCGAAGCGCTCAGCCGTCGGCCAGCAGGGTGCGGATGAAGCCGTTGGCCTCGTCGATCTGCCGCTCGAGCGTCTCCACGACCGCGCCGCGGCTGGATTCGAGCGCCTCGCCTTCGAGGGTTTCTGCCGACTCGGCGGTCTTGGCGATGTGCCAGGCACCGATGCCGCGGGCCGAGCCCTTGATGGTGTGCGCGGCGTCGTGCCAGGCCCGATCCTGAACCGCCTCCTTCAGACGTTTCAAGTAGAGCCGGGACTGCGTCAGGAACAACTCGAGCACTTCGCGCTCCAGAGCGCGGTTGCCCAAGGTGTATCGGGCCAGATGTACGAGATCGACCGGCCGCTTGGACGCCGAGCGTGCCGGGCGGTCGCCGCTCGCTGCCGAGACGACGCCGAATCCGTCAGCCGTGATTTCCATTGCCGTTATCCCCATGCTGCACCCACCAAGGCCAGCCCGTAGACATGAGGCGCCGGGCGTATCGTTGGCCTGCCAGGTGCGTTCCATCATCCTCACCGTCGAGGCCCTTCGAGCATAAGACCCGCCGAATAAGAATGAGTTAAGCGCGCGGCTTCACAGCACGCGGCCCGGCATGGCCGGGCCGCCCGCCCCGCGACCGCGCGACGCAGGAATCGGGCGCCCTGGAAAAAGCCAGCGCCTTCAATCGGTTGAATGGGTCGACCTGAGGCGTAAACGATATTCTCGAATTATCTTTTTTTGGCCTCAAAAAGCCGTTAAGGAACTGGTAATCAACAAAAAGTGCGCGGCAGGCGCCGTTGTCGAATGCGCGGGGTGCATCTGTCGTCAGCCTGAGGTCCTGGTCGTTGGAACGCATTGGGTTCCGATGAAAAATGGTGCAAGCGGTCGGCAGATGACCTAGAGTTTGCCCGAGGCCAACTGGCGGGACTAGGCGGGATGAGTAATGGCTCAGGAACAGACCAAAGCACGCGCTGCAGCTGAAAAAATCGCCAAATCCGATCGTCACAACACCAAGACCAAGAACACGAAATCGACGGAAACCAAAGAAAAGGCGACAAAGGGGACGCTGAAGCCGGGGGGGAAGTTCTCAGCGACCAGCCCTGGCATGCCCCCGCCCCTGCCCGCGTCCAATGACACGGCCGCCGGGCCGGAGCATGGCGCCGAACCGCAGAAAGACACGCTGCGCAGCAAGCTGCGCCCGGCCACGCCGGCGCGCCGGCACATCGCCGCCAACGACGATCTGCCATCGATCGGCGGCCTGATCTACGCCCTGCAGCAGCGGCCCTCGAAAACCACCTTCGTGTTCGCGCTGGCCGCGTCGGTGGTCTGGCTGGTGCTCTCGGGCACCGTCGGCTGGGCCCTGTTCAGCACCCAGCTCGGCCAGGCTTCGGCCGCCGGCGGCTGGTTCGGCAGCCCGACCTCGCTGACGGTGATCGCCACCATCGCGATCCCGATCCTGCTGTTCTGGTTCCTGGCGCTGCTGATCTGGCGCGCCCAGGAGCTGCGCCTGATGGCGTCGGCCATGACCGAGGTGGCGGTCCGGCTGGCCGAGCCGGACAAGATGGCCGAGCAGTCGGTGGCCTCGGTCGGGCAGACCATTCGCCGCCAGGTCGCCGCCATGAACGACGCGATCTCGCGCGCCCTCGGCCGGGCCGGCGAGCTGGAGGCCCTGGTGCACAACGAGGTCGCCGCGCTGGAGCGCTCCTACAGCGAGAACGAGCTGCGCATCCGCGGCCTCATCGACGAGCTGGCGAGCGAGCGCGAGGCGCTGGCCAACAACAGCGAGCGCGTCACGGAAACGCTGCGCGGCGTCGGCGCGCAGGTCTCCAAGGACATCTCCGTGGCCGGCGAGCACGCCAGCAAGACGCTGGCCGCGGCCACCACCAACATCGCCGAGACCCTGACGGCCAAGGGCGAGAAGATCACCGCGGCGGTCTCGGCCGCCGGCACCGCCATCGATTCCAAGCTGGCCGACCGCGGCGCCCAGGTGACCGAGCAACTGGTGGCGCAGGGCTCGAAGCTGACGGAACAGCTCAACACCAGCACCCATCAGCTCACCACCGCGTTCGAGGACACCACCAACCGGGTCACGGACCAGGTCGACGACAACCGCAAGAAGCTGTTCGAGTCGCTGACCAGCGTCAGCGACCGTATCGCGACCCAGGTGCCCGGCATCATCCAGAGCCTCGAGGGCGAGCAGAACAAGCTGAACAGTCTGATCGAGACCGCCGGCGAGAGGTTCACCGCGCTGGACACGATGATGAAGGAGCGGACCCAGACCGTTCACGCCGTGCTGTCGCGACAGACCCAGAACATCAACGCGGTGATGGCCGGTCATACCGAGAAGCTCGACGCATCGCTGACGGAGCAGGCCAAGTCCATCAACGAGTCCCTGGTCGGCAACATCGACGCCATCAACGTCTCGCTGGCCTCGAAGGCCCAGGCCATCGACAGCACGCTGGCCGAGCGGACGCAGGCGCTCGACGCCTCCATCGGCGAGAAGGCGCAGGCTCTCGACGTGTCGCTCGCGGAGAAGGCGCAGGCCATCGACACCTCCCTGGCCGAGAAGGCCCAGTTCATCAACACCGCCCTGACGGACAAGGCGCAGCGCATCGACGCCTCCCTGGCCCAGCGGACACAGATCCTCGACGCCTCGCTGGCGGAGAGAAGCCACGCCATCGAGACCGCGCTTGCCGAGCGGACACAGGCGCTCGACACCTCCATCGGCGAGAAGGCGCAGGCCCTCGACGCGTCGCTCGCGGAGAAGGCGCAGCTCATCGATACGTCGGTGACCGAGAAGGCCCGAGCCATCGACGCCTCGCTGACCGAGCGCACGCAGGTGCTGGGCTCCACGCTGGCGCGCACGGCGCAGGCCATCGACGCCACCCTGTCGGAACGCGCCAAGGCGCTCGACGAGACCCTGAGCGAGAAGGCCGAGGCCATCGACGCGTCGCTCGTCGAGAAGACGCATACGCTGGAGACGGCGCTGGCCGGCACCACGCAGGCCTTCGACGCCTCCTTTGCCGAGAAAGCGCATTTCCTGAACGTGGCGCTGGCGGACAAGGCGCAGGCCATCGACACGGCGCTGACGGAAAAGGCGCAGATCATCGACGCCTCGCTGGCCCAGCGGACCGAGGCCATCAAGACCTCGCTGGCGGACCGCATCAAGGCCCTCGACGCATCGCTCGTGGAGCATTCCAGCACCCTCGACCGGTCGCTCGCGGAGCGCTCCCAGTTCATTCAGCAGACCCTGAGCGAGCGCTCCGACGCGGTGGAGCAGTCGCTGACGCGGCACACCATGACGCTGAGCCAGCTCCTGACCGAAGGCTCGGAAGCCGTGCGCCAGACCACGGAGCAGATGTCCGCGGAGTCCGGCCAGGCCACCGAGGGCCTGAAGTCCCAGGCCCAGGTCCTCAAGGACGTCTCCAACGGCCTGCTCGATCAGATCCACAGCCTGACCCAGCGCTTCGAGAACCAGGGCCAGGCCATCATGTCGGCGGCCAGGGCGCTCGACTCGTCCAATGCCAAGATCGACTCGATCCTGGAGCGCCGCCACGAGGAGATCACCGGTCTGCTCGATACGGTCGGCGGCAAGGCGCAGGACCTCGACAAGCTGATGCGGTCCTACTCCGGCATCATCGAGAACTCGCTGGCGCGGGCCGAGGAGCGGGCCAAGCAGCTGACGGCATCGCTGGCGCAGGAGTCGGCCACGCAGGCACGCAAGACCGTCGCCGAGATCGAGCAGCTACGCACCGAGACCAGGACGCAGACAGAGCAGGCGGTGACGGAGCTGACGACGGACTTCAAGGCCATCACCGGGCAGGTCAGCGAGCAGCTCAACTCGCTCACCTCGCAGTTCGGCGAGACCACGCGCGAGATGCGCGATACGGCGCAGCAGACCGCGGGCGACATCGAGACCACCCGCCAGGAGCTGCAGCGCCGGATGCGCGACATGCCGGTGGAAGCCAGGAAGAGCACCGAGGCTGTCCGCAAAGCCATCTCGGAGCAGCTCCGGTCGCTGGAGAACCTGCGCGACGCGCCGAAGCTCGAGCAGCCCCAGCCGCCCGCGGCCCCGATCCAGGCGATCGCCGCGCCGGCCCCGTCTCCAGCGCCCATCGCAACCCCTGCCCCCGCTCCGGTCGCGGCACCGGAGGGCGGGAACGGCGCGTTCCCCATGTTCGGCCAGACGGACTCCGATCAGGCGGCACCGGCCGCAGAGAATCAGGCGCCCGCCCCGGCGCCGGCGGGCCAGACGCTGCCGCAGCAGCCGTCCATTCAAGCCGAGCAGATCCAGCGCAAGCCGCAGTCGCTCAAGGCGCCGGCCGCACCGCTCGGCGCGCCGGGCCCCGCCGTTCCGCAGCCGCCCGCGCCGCAGCCGCAGCCCGCTCCCGCGGCCCAGGCCTCGGACGATATCGAGTCGGTGACCGCCAGCCTGGCGCATCAGCTGAGCAGCGCCGTCGCGCCGGACCAGCGCGCCACGTCTTCCGATCTGATGGCCCAGCCGGGCGCCGCGGGCATGCCGCCGCAACCTCAAGCCCGCCGGGAGCCCTGGTCCCTCGGCGACCTTCTGGCGCGCGCCTCCGAGCCCGAAACCGAGCCCGCGCCGGAGTTCCTGCGCCAGAACGAGCCGCCCCAGCCGGCGCCGCCCGCACGGCCGGCCCCCAGCGAGATCCGCCTGAACGATCTCGCCAGCGCCATCGACGACCGCACCGCCGCGGACGTCTGGCAGCGGTTCCAACGCGGCGAGAGGGACGTTCTGGACCGGCAGCTCTACACGCATCAGGGGCAGGCCGCCTTCGACGAGATCAGCACCCGCTACAGCAGCGATCCCGACTTCCAGACCACGGTCGAGCGCTACATGGGCGATTTCGAGCGTCTGCTGAAGGAAGCCGAGGCGAAGGACGGCGACGGCCGCCTGCTGCAGAACTACCTGACATCGGAAACGGGCCGCGTATATCTCATGCTCGCCCATGCCAGCGGACGCTTGCACTAGGGTCTGTTGAGAATCAGGATGCACAACAGATCCCGGAGCATCTTCGACTTGAGAGGGCTCACTGCCCCCTTGTCGTCATTCCCGCTTTCGCGGGAATGACGGGGAAGGGTGGGCCGCGATGGCGCCGATCTCTCGGGTCCAAAACGTGAATCTCAACAGACCCTAGGGTCTGTGGACGGAATAAGGCGTCAAATAAGCCTGTCGAGGCGTCCGGATCTCCCACAACGTTGGAGCCGATCCGGGCGCCTCGTCGCTTTTCGGCCTTGCCCCGAAGCCGGCTGGCGCCCGCCCTCATTCCGAGTTAAGCACGGCCTACCTGTATGAGCATGCGACCGAGAAACCGCACACGGGGCTGAGATGAAACCGGACGATATCGACAAGGCCGTTGCCAAGGGCATCATCACGCCCGAACAGGCGCAGGCGCTCAAGGACGAGGCCGCCGGGGACCCCGGCGCCAAAGAGGAGCCCTTCTCTCTCGTCGACAGTTTCGGCGCGGTGTTCGTGGTCGTCGGCCTGTTGATTCTGCAAGGCGCGCCCCAACTGTTCTCGGCCGTGCTCTCCGAAACGCTCCGGCCGCTGCTCTTTGGCGGCTTCGCGGTGATTTATTGGGCGCTTACGGAGATCTTCGTGCGCGGCCGCCGCCGTTTGCCGGCAACCGTCGCGACCGTGCTCTTCGTCTACAACGCCACGTCCGCCGTACGCCTCTTCGTTGCACCCGATCCGGGTCCGGTGAGCGACATCGACCGGTTTGCAAGCTGGGAGGTCGGCCATCTCACGGTTATCGCCGTGTTTCTGGCGCTGGCGCTCGCCCGCTTTCGCCTCCCGCTCCTGGTTCTCGGTCTGGCCCTCACTCTGGTGGCCCTGGCCTTCAGGCTCCTCGACGCATCGCCATTGTGGATCATGGGCGGCTGCGGCCTCGCGGCGATCCTGATCGGCATCCTGCTCGACCTGCGCGATCCGACGCGCACAGGTCCCTGGCACGAATGGGCCATGTGGCTGTTCGTGGTCGGCTCGCCGCTGCTGGTGCACGCGATGTTCATGAACCTGATCCGGGAGCACATGGAAGCCGGCCGCACCGATGGTGCCGCCCTGGCCGGGCTGGCCCTGGGACTGGCCTTTGTGGTGTCGTTCGTCGGCCTGCTGCTGGACCGCCGCTCGCTGGTCGCCTCGTGCCTGATCTATCTGGCTTTCTCCTTCGCCTATCTGCTGGACCGCGGCACAGCCTTGAGTCCGCAAATCCAGCTCGGCATCGTTCCCCTGATCATCGGCGCCTATGTGATCGTGCTGGGCGTGGCCTGGCGGCCGATCCGGCGCGGCGTGCTCGGGGCGCTGCCGGGTCAGGCCTGGCTCCGCCATCTGCCGCGCTACTCCTGATGGGCA
>JAKSBI010000609.1 GCA_022361215.1 Hyphomicrobiales bacterium
CGCAGGCGCGGGCGGCTTCGGGGCCACATCTGCGGGTCGCGCGCATCGAAGGCGGTCAGGCAGTCGGCGATCAGCCCCAGATCCTCGACCGTGCGGGCGAAGACGCCGAGGGTGTCGAGCGGCGGCGACTGGCTCAGGACGCCGGCGCGGGAGATCAGCCCGAAGGTCGGCTTCAGGCCGAACACGCCGCAATAGGCGGCCGGGCGCAGCATCGAGCCGTTGGTCTGGGTCCCGACCGCCAGCGGCACCATGCCGGCGGCCACGGCGGCGGCCGATCCGCTCGACGAGCCGCCGGGGGTGTGCTCGGGATTGTGCGGGTTGCGGGTCTTGCCCGGATGGAAGGAGGCGAGCTCGGTGGTGACCGTCTTGCCCATGATCACGGCGCCGGCGTCGCGCAGCGCCTGCACCACCGCGGCGTCGTCGCCCGGGGTGCGCCCGGCGTGGATAGGGGTTCCGTTCTCGGTCGGCAGGTCGGCGGTGTCGATGATGTCCTTGAGGCCGACTGGCACGCCGTGGAGCGGCCCGGTCGAATGGCCCTGAGCGCGCCATGCGTCGGCGCTTCGTGCCTGGGCGAGCGCGTGATCCTCGTCGAGATGCGCCCAGGCGCCGACCGTCTCCTCCAGCCGGGCGATGCGCTCCAGGCAGGCCGCGACCAGGGCCTCGGAGGCGATCTCGCCCGCGGCGATGCGCTGCGCCGCCTCCGCCGCCGTCAGCATGGTCGGGTCCGTCCGGCCCGCCTCCAGTTGAACCGCCTCGGACGCCATGGGGTCAGCGCCCGTAGATGGCTGCCGGCAACCAGAGCGCGATCTCCGGGAACACGTAGAGCAGCACCATCGACAGGAAGATCATCGACAGGAACGGCAGCACGCCCTTGAAGATCTGCATCAGTTGCACATGTGGGGGCGCCACCCCCTTGAGATAGTAGGCCGCCATGGCCATGGGCGGGGTCAGGAACGAGGTCTGCAGGTTGAGCGCCACCAGGATGCCGAAGAACAGCGGGTCCACGCCGAAATGGGGCAGCATGGGCAGGAAGATCGGGACGAAGATGATGATGATCTCCGACCATTCCAGCGGCCAGCCCAGGAGGAAGATGATGAACTGGGCCAGGATCAGGAACATCACCGTCGACAGGTCCAGCGAGAGCACGAACTCCTTGATGAGCTGCTCGCCGCCCAGATAGGAGAAGACGGAGGAGAAGGTCCAGGAGCCGACGAACAGCCAGCAGACCATGGCCGAGGTGCGCACCGTCAGATAGATCGATTCCCTGAGGCGCTCGTTGTCGTTGACCCGCCAGCAGAGATAGGCGGCCAAGCCTAAGAAAAAGCCGATATCGAAGCCGAGCGGGTTCAGCTCGTGCTCGGCGAAGGACTCGTTCAGGCCGAGCACGCCGAACATCAGCATGTAGACGCCGCCGAAGACCAGCCCGACGACGCCGCCGGTCCCGCCGAACACGTAGACCCGGCGCAGCGTCTCCGTCTTGGGCATGATCCAGCGCAGCACCGGCACGGACCTGCCGCCATACATGGTGGCGAGCGCCAGCAGGCCCGTGAGGCCGAGGCCGACGCCGGGGCTCATCAGGAAGCCCGGCTCTTCCGGCAGCTTGATGCCGAAGTTCTTCTCGAGCTGGTTGTGAACGATCACATAGATCGCGGCGATGATGATGGTCGCCACGCCGCCCACGCCGATGGCGTAGAGCCAGCCGTCATAGGGCCTCGCCTTCTCGCCCTCCCATTCGGGCGTGATGGAGCCGTTGCGGATGCCGCCGAGACGATAGGAGATGGCCAGCACCATGCCGCCGAGCGCGCCCATGGAGGCGGCCTCCGACGGCGTCGCCAGGCCGAGCAGGATGGCGCCGAGCACCGACAGGATCAGGAAGGCCAGCGGGAAGAACGAGGTGGCCATCATGACCAGAACCTGGCCGGTGGTGACGTCCGGGATGTCCTCGGGCCGCGGCTTCGGCGCCAGCTTCGGGTTGAGCATGGCGCGGCCGATCACGTAGACGATGTAGAGACCGGCGAGCAGAAAGCCCGGGAAGATGGCGCCTGCATAGAGCTTGACCACGGAGACGTTCGAGGTCGCCGAATAGACGATCAGCATGATGCTCGGCGGAATCAGAATGCCGAGGCAGCCGCCGGCGCAGATCACGCCCGCCGCGAAGCTGGTGTCGTAGCGCGCCCGCAGCATGGACGGGAAGGCCAGGAGCCCCATCAGCGTCACCACGGCGCCGATGATTCCGGTGGCGGTGGCGAACATGGCGCAGGTGGCCAGCGCCGCGATGGCCATCGAGCCCGGCATGTGCCGGGTGGCGACATAGAGCGTGTGGAACAGCCGGTCGACGATGTTCGCCCGTTCGACGATGTAGCCCATAAAGAGGAACAGCGGCACCGCCGTCAGCACGTCGTTGGCCATCACAGAGTAGGTCTGATTGACCAGGAGATCGAAAATCTGGTTGTCGAACAGCGTCTGCATGCGCTCGGCGTCGTAATAGGCGTAGTAGCCGAAGGCCACGCCCATCGCCATCAGCGTGAAGCAGATCGGGAAGCCCAGCAGGATCACCAGGATGAAGATGCCGAGCATGAGGACGGCGACTTGAGGGTCGGTCATTTGGCCTTCTCCTCGTCGAGGCCGAGCGCGGCCCGGGCCTGGGCGTCGTCCTCATGCTGGTGCTGCAGCATGGTCTCCATCTCCTCGACGTCCTCCAGGTGCGCCGGCCATGTGCCGGTGCGGATGCACAGAATGCAGCGGCAGACCTGTGCCAGCCCCTGGATGAACAAAAGGCCGCCCGCGATGGGGATGATGGTCTTGAACTGGAAGATGGGCACGTTCGCCGGGCTCATGACGCTGACTTCCTTGTAGAACCAGCTGTCGCCGGCGTAGTCCCAGCCGGCGAAGATCAGCGCCAGCACGCCCGGGAAGAAGAAAAGGAAATACAGAACCAGCTCGACCTTGGCCTGGGTCCTGGCGCTCCACAGCCGGTACACCACGTCGCCGCGCACATGGCCGTCGCGCGAGAGCGTGTAGGCGCCGGCCATCATGAACAGCGCGCCGTACATCATGTAGCTGAAGTCGAAGGCCCAGGAGGTGGGGTCGCGCAGCAGATAGCGCACGAAGACCTCGTAGCCCATGCCGAAGCTCATGATCATGATGCACCAGGCAAAGGCTTTTCCGACCCACGAGGTGATGCGGTCGACGGCAAAGATGAACTGTTCCAAGCGACGCCCCCGGGCTTCCCTGGTCTAGCGCATGTCGCGATCATTCTGATCGCGACATGCGCTAGCTCATTGGTGAAGCATGTCTTTTTTCCCGAAACCGGTATCCACTTTCGGGAGACATGCTTTAGGGTCCTAGGGTCGGGACCGCGGCCCCGACACCAAGACAACAGGACGGAACGGCGCCGTGAGGGC
>JAKSBI010000495.1 GCA_022361215.1 Hyphomicrobiales bacterium
GATGGATCAACGGCAACATCTGAGCCTGGACGCGAACCTGACACACCGCACAGGGCCTGAAGTTAATGCGGTCTGCCCGGGCACTTGGGATGAGCTCGCAAATTTAGTGCCGGTCGCCACGTGCATTGTGCCGTCGCCGGCCACACCATTCAGACAATAGCCCGTTGTTCAGTACGCGCTTGATCAGTAGGCGAAAGACGCCAAACTGTGCGCTGGCAGAATGCTGGACGGTTTCACGTATTGCCCAAAGGGGACGTCGAAGAAAATGGAGAAGCTGGTCGGCGGTTGGGACATAGACGGCCTTGCAGGCTACCTTGCATTGGTCTTGGTCTTTTCGCTCGCCATCCGCGCCTTTCTGACTATGCTTCGAGCGATCGAACAAGCGCACCAAGCAGATGGCGGGCTAGCTGTTTTCGTCGCATTCTGGCGCACGAGTTTTGTTGGTTTCCATCCCGACGACCCCGACAATCGGCACTCCGACTATTGGCAGCCCTTCATCATTGGATCACTCGAGTTGAGCGCCTACCCTGTGCTGATGGCCACCGGAGCATGGACAGCAGTCGGTGCCTGGATCGGGCTCAAGACAATTTCTCAGTGGAACGTTTGGTCCAGCCATCGCGAGGCATTCAACCGATTCCTGATAGGCAACGCACTGAACCTATTGGTCGCTGCGCTACTCTTGACACCGTTTGTGACGCTTAAATAGCGACGACACTTCTACAGCCCGCCAACCTCCACGCTGATGTCCTTCTCTCCTACCCAGATCAGCACGGCATCCGCTGGCACGGACTTTCGAAGTCGGCAAAGGTCGGACGTTCCACGGCGCATTCGAGCCTCGGTTTCGGTCATGACAGTGATGCGCTCGGCGTGGTCGCTGATGGCAAGGCCGATATAGCTGTGCCACTCGTAGGGCGCCCGAGGGTGCGCGCCAAACAATTCGAACGTGGTCCAGCCCAGCGCCGCGGCCGTGGCACCCCAGTGCTCCAGGAACCAGCCGGCCACGCGAACCGTCTTCGGCCAGAGGCTTGGGGGCCAGGTGTCCGGCGGGGCCATCTCTCGCAGGATGGCATACCCGTCGAGCCATTCGGCCGGGACAGCTTTCAAATACGAAACTGGCGTCTGATTTGCAGCGAAAGCTCTAGTGGCGCAACGGACGCCGCCCGAATTCTGATTCTGCGGCTGAGCGGCCGAGAAACTCTCATTACCCTTGGAGTGGGAAACTGCAAAAGGGTCAAAAGGGGCTTTTGCAGGTTTTGCAGGTGCCCAATGTAGGGGTGTCTGAGTTTTTTCACCTGTCCGCGTGGTCGGGAGCGATGGCAGTTCAAGACCGTTTTCCAGTTCACGGATACGGTCCAATCTGCTCATCACTGTGATCTCCAGATAGCCGGATTTGCCTTGAACATCTGTTTCGGCCGGCCGCCTGTTTTCAGCGTCTCGGACGCAAGCCAATCGAGATCCTCCAGAACCGCGACGGCCGCTTGGGCTCTGTCTCTTGATGCCAACCTTGTCCAGCCATGCTGATAGACCTGCCGCAGTGTGAATGGCGTCTGAAGGTCATTGCGCAATAGACGTTCGGCAAGGGCGGTTGCGCTCTCAAAGTCCGCATGCGTGACGCTGCGGTAGAGCCGCCGAGCATGAGCCTCGAGGAAGTCGGCCCACTCGATAGCCCGACAGACAGCGACCTCGGACACTGGCCCGCGCAACTCGTCCACCAGATGGCAGATCAGCGCTAAGGACGGCACCAGGCTGCGGTACTTGGATAGATGGGCCTCGAATGCGGGATGTTCGCTGGGTTGCCGTAGGCGGTGCTCAAGGCTGGACCTAAAGTCGTCGAATACCCCCTGAGCACCGTCAGCAAACCGCAGATGCGGAAGCTCGCCTTCATCTTGCTCGGCGCCGACGTCGGTGGCGTCCAACGCGTCAAGGTATTTGAAAGCGCCGACGACTTCATTCTTGGCCTCATGGTTCGGGTAGCGGTCGACATTGCGCCAATGCGTCGGCACGTCCGGCCAGACGACAAGTTGGAAACGCTGCATCAAGCCGTCATCGGCAGCGCCATGGCGGACAGCTGCATCCAGATAGCCCGACAAGGGGCCTGGCTGAATGCCGCCAAGGATGGACACGCACGCCGCCTCGATATCGGTTGTGCCGCGCGCGATGCGGTCATAAGTGAACCGCCCGGTTCCGTTCCATGCCTCGAGATAGAACGCCCTGGCGCTCTCGTAGCCGTCGCGGTCCAGCGACCGCAGGAAGCCCATCAGCTCATCACGGAAGGCAAGCACGCCGCGTGGGTTTTCGTTGAGGATTTCACCCAGCGCCTCAACCGTCGTGTCGTTCACGATATAGCGGCTGCGCTTCGGCCCGTCGTTGTCCGCCTCCAGCTCCTCACGGGCCAGCGCCTTCGCCCTGTCTATGTCACCATCTTTAAGCGCCTTGCGGACATTCGTTTTCGCAACCTGCGTTGCCTCCTTGGCGACGAATTTGCCAGCCTGCCAGTCGCCCAGGATTTCACGGTGGAGCTCGGCGGCGCGAGCCTCCATCAGCCGGAGTGGGCGCATGGCCTCATCCAGGGCTGGTGTCTTCAAAACACCAGGACGGCCCACGATGGCACCCCAAAGGTTGGGAACGACTTGCCAGTCATCGCGACGCTTCGGCCTGATAGCAACCTGCCGGCCGATGATGGCGCCGGCCGAAACCACCAAGCCCACGGCTGGATAGTCGACGGGGCACTGCATCCGCTCCGCGATGTCCAGCGCCCAAACGCGGAAGCGCTGCGGCAGCAGTTCAGGGTTGAATGCCGGGACCGGCGGAAGTCCTGCAGGCAAAGGTTGCGGCTCCGGCCAGTCATGCGCGGATTGCCGAGTATCATCGCCGCGACCGTTGCTCGCGAAGGGTATGAGGTTGTCGGCCGGTGCCGCCATGTCGTCGGTGACATCGTTCATGCGGCTGTTGCCTCAGGTTGTCGGATAAACAACTTTGCGGTTGGGCGTGGCGGCTGTAGCCAGCTCGAAACTCGCTCGGCATGTTTCGGGGTGTCAAAGGACAGGCGTTCACGGCGCCCGAGATAGGCGTGGGCCAGTTCGGGCCTAAGGATGACGATGCCGCGTCGGCCGCCTCTCAACCAGTCAAGCGGGCCCTCGTGAACGTGCAAAGCGCCGCCGCTGAAATAGGTGGCGGGGTTGAGAATGGCGCCCTGGCCGATGGCAAATGCCGTCCCGAGACAGGATGCGACCTTGCCAGTCCTTGGCCACCAAGCGGCGATGTCGATCGGCTCGCCTTCGTCGTCAACGAGAATAGTGATGGCCCGTTCGCCTGCGTCATCTGGATCGAAGTTCTTAGTCTTGGCATCGAGACGCGCCAGACAAGCGCCGATGGGCCATGGGAGCACCAGCGCCTTGCGGCTCACGCCCTGAGACTGGAGCCAGTCGAGCTCGACCTGTGTCGGGCTGCCCATGTCAAGATGAAGGGCCGGCAGCACCCTGGCGATGCATGATGCGCTACCAAGTTCTACATGAAGGCTCATGTCACATCCCCAGCAGCCTCGGTCACTAAAACGCCACTCATGCCGCTGCCTCGCTTCCGAGATCCAGCGCGACGCCCTCAAGCTCGCAGACTTTCGCGAGCGCCCGGATCAGCTCGGGCAGCTTGTCAGGCTTCAGCACGACGCCCTTCTTGGTCGCCCTCGGCTCGTCCAACTCCACACCGTCGAATTCCAAGAGGAACACCCGAACGTTGCAGAGCCGATGCCCGCGCCAGGTGTCGAGGTGAACCTGAATTTCTTCGCGACGACTCTCGGGGATGACGCCGACCAGCGTTTCGGTGCCGCTCATTTCACGGCCTCCCATTGGTCGCTCTGGCTACTCGCGGGCGACAGTTACGTTGAGCCATCCGCGCGCTCCAGCACCGTTACCTGATCGCGAAGGATGTAGCGGGCATGCGTGCCCTTGAACCGGCCACCATGCGCCTCGAGCACGGTTTCAATGTGGATGCCGTAACGAGCTCGCAGCTTGTGAACGTAGCTGGACCAGCGTGGCGCCGGATTGTCTATCGGAGTGCAGCCGCGCGACCCGGCCTTCAGCATTTCGTCCAGCGCCCAGATGGTGCGACCCTCTGAGAGCGTCACCACGCGCCGCGTGTCGCCGGTGCCGACTGCGACCTTGAGATGGTGTTGCCTGCGACCCGCCATCGTCAGCCCTCCCGAAAGCCGCTGATGCGGCGAGTTGGTCTGTGGAGTGCTAAGTCTAGGGCGGTAGCGACGCTCCAGACGCCGTGCGGGTGATAAACCCTGGGTCTGCCGCCATCAGGCGGGAACACGACGACGGTTTTGCGGGACCGCTTCCCTGAGCGCTTGTTCTCAGGGATGCCTTCAGTTACACAAGTCATTGCGAACGCCTTTTATGGCTGTCAAAGCTTTTGCGCCGCTCCCGGTCTCGACCACCGGGGCGGCGCGTTTCATTTCAAGGTCATGCGGCTGCCGTCCGCTCGATAAGGTCGCGGATGTCCTCGACGCGCCACGCGGTGACACGCTCGGATAACTTCACAGGTTTGGGATAGCGGCCGTCCCTAACGCCCTCCCCCCAGACCGAACGGCTGACCGGGAAAACACCGTGAGGTGCGACAATGGCGCGGAGGCGAAGGAAGCCAGTCTCGGGAAGAGTCGCCTTGCTTGGCATGGATCACTCCATCTGTTGAATGATGGTGTAACCCTGTGCAGTGTGCGGGCATCCGTGTGTGAATTCCGATAGGGCCTATCGGAATTCCGATATTGGTGGTGACGCTACTCCGGTTCCGGCTCTCCGGGCAGCGCTTCGTCGGCGCTGTTGCGCAGCCACTTCAGGATGGTGTTGTGGTCAAGGGGCACGCCCAACGCCGCAAGGTCATTCCTGATATCGCCAGTAGCGTCGCTGCGGTCGGCATGCGGGTCGTACCCATACCCCTTCATTGCCATGCCGATTACGAGCTTCATCAACGTGTCGCGCTCCCGCGGCCCGAGGTCTCTGGCCACGCCCTCAAGTTGGGCAACCTGTTCGCGCAGCGCCTTGTTGTCGCCTTCTAGGACGGCGATGTGGTTTTCAAGCTCCGTCTTAAGCTCTTCGTGCAATGCAATCATGCCAGCAGTGCCCGCAAATTTAATACTGCTGACGGAACCAATCTTGTCTACAGCCACCTGCAATTCAGATGGGATTTCAAGCTGCATCGATTTGGCCCAATCCAGAACCATAGATTTCTCAGGTGCCGGTTTAAGCAGACCGGCATTGCACGCATTCTGAAGCAGCTCACGAAGCTTCAGGTACTCGGCTGCGAACGCATTCACATACCTGTGCTCGCCCGCGAATTTGGGCCAATCCGTCCTCCAATGAGGGTCTTTGCCCAGCAAGAGGACAGCGGCTTGGTCCAGTGTCCAAAGCTGCATCCGTGCCCAATGGAGGTAGTCGGGACTTTCAGGCTGTGCGCCTTTATCATCTGAACTTGCGCTCGCTTCCGTCTTATTGCTCTCGGCAATGGTGGTGTCGTTGTTCGCGGGTTTGGGCTGGTCCTTCTTCAACCTCTGACACAACACATCGAACTCTTTCTCGCTCATGCCCTCCAGCTCTTCCGGTGTGGGCTCGATCCAGACTTTTGCGTGCTTCAAAGCCTTAGCCATGAGCACCCCCACCGCTTGCGTGAAGCGGAACAACTTTGGCGCCATCCGAAGTGACAAAGCTTGCCCATGCTGCCATCAGCTCGCGGCGCTTCTCAAATAGGTCGGATCGGGCGTAGGCGGCTTCCGCCTTGTCCTTGACGACGTGCGCCAGAGCGCGCTCGCAGACTTCGCGCGGAAACGTCGTTCGTTCCTGCGCCCAGTCCCGGAAGCTCGACCGGAACCCGTGCACTGTGGCCGGGACTTTCATGCGCCGGAGCACCATCAACAACGCCATGCTGGATAGCGGCTTGTCAGCGGTCGCGCTTGGAAAAACATATGACCCACCATTGCCGAGCGCCTGCGCATCGGACAGCAGCTCAAGACACCGATCGGACAGCGGCACACGGTGCGGCAGCTTGCCTTTCATCCGGCCCTCAGGGACCGTCCAGACACGCTGCTCAGCATCAATCTCAGCGTGTTGCGCCTTGAGTACTTCGCTGGTTCTGCCGGCCGTGAGGACCAAGAATTCGAGGGCCAGGCGGGTTGTCGGCCCAGCGCCCGTCGCCCGCAAGTCGGCAACGAACTGTGGGACTTCGGCATAGGGCAGAGCCGCAAAGTGTTTCACGCGCTCGGATTGCTTCGGCAGGCCCTTCCCTACACCCTCGACAGGATTGTCGCCGTCGCGATGGCCGGCAGCCTTGGCCCAGTCCAGCACGGTCGCGATGCGCTGCCGGAGGCGCCGGGCCGTCTCAGGCTTCGCCAGCCATATAGGCGACAGGACGCCCAGAACGTCAGGTGTCTGGATTCGGTTGACGCGCAAAGCGCCTATCGCTGGGAAGGCATAGGCCTCGAGTGTGGCTATCCACTGCGCTGCGTGCTTCGGGTTTCGCCAGCCTGCCGATCTCTCGGCATGGACCATCTCGGCTGCTTCCCGAAACGTCGGTACGCCTTCACGCTTCCGAGATGCACGCCGCACAGCAACCGGATCGCCGCCGGCCTTCGCAACCTTGCGTAGCTCGTTGGCACTCTCCCGAGCCTCCGCCAGTGAGATTCCAGGATAACCCCCTAGGCCGACTTGGCGACGCCGACCGTCCATCATGACGCGGAGACACCAACGCCGAGCTACGCCGCTGGGGTCGACGAACAGATAAAGCCCACCACCATCGGCGTGATAGCCGGGCTTGGCCGCGCGGACGGCCTTGTCATTGAGCTTGTTATGGCGGTGGGGGCCTTTTGGTTTGCTCATGCCGAGTAGCTGCTATCAGGGAACCGAACTCAATACCCATCAAATTACCCGCAAAAATAACGTGGACATCACCGGATAGGAATGGACGGCATGATACTATCCACAGTATCTGAGACAAGGAAATCCGCTATGTTTTGGACTGTATCGGACTTGGTTGGGCGGCAGTTTGGCAGACTCCCCATCCGCCACCCTGGAACAAAAGTGCGAACGCCGTTCGCCGCCGATTCTGCGCCATTTGAAGACGCCAGCAGCCTCAGAAGCTCGTTTCGGGAGCCCATGATCCGGACTTCGTGCTCGGCGACCTCGACCCGCTGCGCGAAAGCCCGCAGATGGTCGCGCCGAAATCCGCCGTCCTTTCCACGCATGCGGCGGCGGGCGACGGATGCGCATTTCGTCTTTAGTCCCAGGCATCCCGATTAGATCAAATGCAGCATTCGGGCTGGGTTTCATGACATACAGAACATCCAAAACTCGCCGCACCTTTCCGTCTACAGATACAGTCCAAGCATGATCGCTTCAGTCATGCACCGGATCACCGGCATCGTGCTGTGCTCCGGCATGCTGCGGTGATCCTTTGACGGCTTGCAACCGCGCGCGGCGCAGCCACCTAGGCTCGGCCGCTTGGTCCTGAGCCGCGACACGGCCAGAAATCTGGGTAGTCACAAGACTTCACCTTGAAGAGCGATAAACATCTTGGCCGCGAGATTCGTGCTCCATCTTGACGCACGCGCCAAGAAACACGCCAAGCATGGCGACCTTTGCACAGGTGGCAAAGCGCCGGCATTCGGATCCAGTTTCCAGCGTGCTGATGGCGTTTTGCAAACACACGCCCCCTCGCGTCACTTAGTCACATTCCGCCCCCTGATGCAGATAAAGCAGTTTGCACCATATAAGTTTCAGAAATTTCTGAAATCACATGAGAAACTATCATGAACCTTTCGAGCCTGGCGCAGGACTTCGTCCTCCATTTCGGTGAAATGGGCTCCCGATGGGGCATCAATCGCACCGTCGGGCAGATCTACGCCCTGCTCTTTTTGTCCGCGCATCCGCTCAATGCCGAACAGATCGTCCATAAGCTCGGCTTCTCCAGGTCCAACGTATCGATGGGCTTGAAAGAGTTGCAGTCCTGGAACCTGGTGCACCTGAAGCACCTGCCCGACGACCGGCGCGACTATTTCGCGACACCGGATGATCTGTGGGAGATCGTGCGCACGCTGATCGCCGAGCGTAAAAAGCGCGAGATCGACCCAACGCTCACCAAGCTGCGCGCGCTTGAAATGGAAAGCTCCGCCACCGATGCCGACGCGCACGCCCTTCACAAGATCGCCGAGTTGCGCCAACTGGTCGAGCTTCTGACCGGCTGGTACGACGACATGAACCGCCTTGAGACGGATCGTCTCGTTCAGCTCCTCGCCCTCGGCTCCAAGCTGCAAAAGTTCGTTTCCAAAGCCGAAATCATCGTTCCGCTCGGCCTGCGCTCGAAGGATGCCGCGACCAGGAAGGGGGACGGATCATAATGGAAACGCTTCTCCTGTCGCGCATTCAGTTCGGCGCCAACATCTCCTTCCACATCCTCTTTCCCACCATCACCATCGCGCTGGGGTGGGTGCTCTTGTTCTTCAAGCTGCGCTTCAACGCCACCGGCGATATGCGCTGGATGGACGCCTATCGCTTCTGGGTAAAGGTATTCGCCCTGTCCTTCGCGCTCGGCGTCGTCTCCGGCATCACCATGAGCTTCCAGTTCGGCACCAATTGGCCGGGCTTCATGGAAACCGTCGGCAATATTGCCGGGCCGCTGCTGGCCTATGAGATCATCACCGCCTTCTTCCTGGAAGCGGTGTTTCTGGGCATCATGTTGTTCGGCTTTTCCCGCGTGCCGGGCTGGCTGCACACGCTGGCCACCTTCCTGGTCGCCTTCGGCACCACGATGAGCGCTTTCTGGATTCTCGTGCTGAACTCGTGGATGCACACGCCGGTCGGCTTCGAGATGATCAATGGCGTTGCCCACGCCACCGATTGGTGGGCCATCGTCTTCAACCCGTCCATGCCCTATCGGCTCACGCACATGCTGATCGCCAGCGGACTGACGGTCTCCTTCCTGATCGCCGGCCTGTCCGCCTTCCGCCTGCTGCTCGGCGACCGCGATCCGTCGGTCCGCACCACGCTCAGGACCGGCGTGGTCCTGGCCGCCTTGCTGATCCCGGTGCAAATCTTCGTCGGCGACCTGCACGGCCTCAACACGCTTGAATATCAGCCGCAGAAGGTCGCGGCCATGGAGGGCAACTGGGAAACGCGCGGCAACGTTCCGTTGCTTTTGTTCGCCCTGCCGGACGAGGAGGCACGCGAGAACCGGTTGGAGATCGGCATCCCGAATGGCGCCAGCATCATCTTGAAGCACGATCCCGACGGCGTCGTGCCCGGCCTTAACGACTTCGTCGCCGAGGACGGAACGCCCCTGCATCCGCCGGTCAACGCGGTGTTCTGGTCGTTCCGGGTCATGGTCGGCATCGGTCTGGCCATGCTGGCCCTGTCCTGGACGGCCGCCTTCATGCTGTGGCGCCGGCGCAAGGCCGACGCCGGAGC
>JAKSBI010000321.1 GCA_022361215.1 Hyphomicrobiales bacterium
CCGCGGACCCGGCCGTCGGCGATGTCGAAGCCCGTTACCGGACAGTCCTCGACCACCCGCACGCCGCGCGACTTGGCGCCCTTGATCAGCGCCGCGCAGAGATCGCTCGGGTTGGCGCGCCCGTCCGAGGGGCAGTAGATGCCGCCGAGGATGTCGGAGGTGTCGAGCAGCGGCCAGAGCGTCTTGATCTCGTCCGGCCCGACCTCGTGCACGTCGATGTCGTAGCAGCGCGCCACGCCGGCCTGGCGGCGGATGTGCTCCAGCCGGTCGGGATTGTCGGCGATGCTGAGCGAGCCGGATCGCGTCCAGCCCGTAGCCTGGCCGGTCTCGGCTTCGAGGCTCGAATAGAGCTGGACGCTGTAGCGGATGATCTCGGTCATGCTGCGCGACGAGCGCAGCTGGCGCACCTGAGCCGCCGAGTGCCAGGTGGTGCCGCAGGTCAGCTTCTTGCGCTCCAGCAGCACCACGTCCCCGGCGCCGAGCAAGCCCAGATGATAGGCGACGCTGGAGCCGACGACCCCACCGCCGATAACGACCACGTCCGCGCGATCGGGCAAGCGTGCGCTCATGATCCGTCCTCCCGCAACAGCGCCGAGACGTCCGGCGCGGCCTCGATCTCCCAAAGCGCCGCCTCGAGCGCGTCGGCGCGCGCCTCCGGCCAGTCGGCGAAGGCCAGGCAGCGTCTGAACTTGTCCCCGAGAGCGTCGTCGCTCGCCGGGTTCTCGGGCATGCCCGTCGGCGCGCCGAGAAAGTCCGTCAGCTCGCGGCCGTCGGTCGTCCTAATGGTGACGCGGGCGGACTCGGGGTAGCGGCGCGTCATCTCCGGCGCGCTCAAGTCCGCGACCTCGCGCATCGCCACCTTGCCCATGGCCGCCCGCAGCCGCGGGTCCTGAAGACCCTCCGCGCTCAGATGCTCCGGGCCGAGCGTGCCGTGGGCGAGCACCGCGCCCACGGCGAACGGCATGCTGAACTGCGCCTCCGTCGGCCGGGCCGGGTCGTCGTGCTCCAGGGAGATGGCCACCAGATGCGGCACCTCGCAGACGACCTCCGCGACGTCTTCGAGCCCGAGCCCGGCCTCGCCGACCAGCCGCTCGGTCATCTCGGTGCCGGCATGGGCGGCAGAGCAGATCGGATAGCGCTTGAAGAAGATGCCGGGCTCCAGGAGCCGCCAGCTCGCGCCGAGCCCGTCGAGCCCGGCCGCGTCCGACCCGCCGTCGTTCAGGAGCTGCAGAAAGCCGCGCCGGTTCTCGAAGGCATCCGCCGGCGCCGTCAGGCCCTGCCCCGCCAGCAACGCCGCTTCCAAGCCGACCGTCGCGCAGCGGCCGGCCATGAACGGCTTGGCGTCCGTGCCGAGGAAGGCGACCATGCCGCAGGCCTGCACGGCAGCGAGGCCGATGGCCTGGCTCGTCTGAGCGGCATTGAGACCGAGGGCGCGGGCCGCGCCTGCCGCGGCGCCGACCGCGCCGCAAGTGCCCGTGGCCCACCAGCCCTTGAAATAGTGGCTGTCCGTAACCGTGAGGCCGAGGGCGTAGGTCGCCTCGACGCCCGCCGTGAACGCCTCCAGCAGCGCCCGGCCGTCGCGCCCGCCCTCCTCCGCCGCGGCCAGCACCGCCGGCAGCACGATGCAGGAGCCGTGAATGATGCCCGCATAGCTGGTATCGTCGAAATCGAGAACATGCCCGGCCATGCCGTTGGCCAGCGCGGCGCCGGCGGGCGACGCCGCCGCGTCCGGTCCCAGCACCGTGCAGGCGCCGCCCGCGTAGTTCCGGCCGACATGGGCCCGCACCCGCTCGGCCGTCGGCGTGCGGCTGCCGGCGACGATGACGCCGATGGTGTCGAGGATGCACCGCTTGGCCGCGTGCGCCGCCTCGGCAGGCACATCGTCGAACTGGAGCGCGGCCGACCAGGCGCCGAGCCGCTCGGCTATGGTTCCGGTGGTGCTGGCGGCGTCCAAGGCATCTCTCCCAGAGGGCCATTCATTCTCTTTGCACCATCTCATATCATTTCTGGCACATTTGAGCTATATAGATTTTCTTATGGAACATATGCATCACAAGCAGGAATCCCCATGACCAGCCTCGATGCCGTTCTGGATCAACTGACCGCCTCCTATCCGGAGCTCAGCCCGCAGCTCAAGCAGGCCGCCAAGTTCGCCCTCGATATGCCGGCGGAGATCGCCATCAACTCCATGCGCAGCGTCG
>JAKSBI010000618.1 GCA_022361215.1 Hyphomicrobiales bacterium
CAATCTGGGCGTGCTCTACGAGACCGGCCGCGGCCTGAAGCGCGACTACAAGGCGGCGGCGCGCCTCTACCGCCAGGCCGCCGACCTCGGCTCGCCCCGGGCGCTCAACAATCTCGGCGTGCTCTACCAGTTCGGCCGCGGTGTCGCCCAGGACATGGGCCAGGCGCTCGCCTTCTATCGGCAGGCGGCGGAGCGGGGCTATCCGAGCGCCATGCACAACATCGCGCTGCTCTACGACAACGGGCGCGGCGTCGAGCGCAGCGACGGCGAGGCCGCCAAGTGGTACGAGCGCGCCGCCGAGAAGGGCCATGGCCCCTCGATGGCGGTCCTCGGCACCATGTACGAGTTCGGCGAGGGCGTGCCGAAGAACTATCGGGAAGCCTTCCGCTGGTACCGGGAGGCGGCCGAGAAGGGCGAGCCCCTCGGCATGACCCGGCTGGCGCACATGTATTCCCTCGGCAAGGGCGTGCGGCGCAACGACGACGATGCGCTGCGCTGGTACCGCAGGGCCGCAGAGCGGGGCATGGTCCAGGCCATGTACAATCTCGGCGTGCTCTACGAGCTCGGCCGCGGCGTCGGCAAGGATGTGGGCGAGGCGGCGCGCTGGTACCGCAAGGCGGCGGACGAGAACTTCGCCGCCGCCAAGCGCGGGCTCGCCGTGCTGCACGACGAGGGCAAGGGCGTGCCCCGCGACACGGCCGTGGCCGCCGACTATCTGCTGCAGGCCTTCCGGCAGGGGCACAAGGGCGCGCGCGCCGACCTCCTGCAGAAGTTCGGAAGCTGGAGCGTCGGCACCCGCAAGCAGGTGCAGCGCCAGCTCAAGGAGGCGGGGCTCTATGCGGGGCCCGTGACCGGCCGGTTCGACGGCAACACGCGGCGTGCGCTCCTGTCCTACGCCCGACGCTGACGCCGACCGCCGCGGCCGCGCCCGACGGGGGCCTCGATGCTTGCGGTCCAAACCCTTGTAAATCTGCGAATTTGTCCCCATATCGGGGCAGAGCTGCGCAAGGGGACGACGGATTACTCCATTAAGCGATTTGCGTCACATGATTTGCCTTGGCGGCCCGGTCGCCATAGCATGTGCAAGATCCAGTCATTGCGCGCCATATTTGTTCGCTAAGCTCCAGGCGGTCCGCTTTGGAGAAGAGGACGAAGGAAGAAACCGATGATCCAGTCCAAGAGCATTTCTGTCCGTGCCGCGAGCCGCGCCCTGGTGGCGTTGGGCGTTGCGGGGGGCATGCTTGCATTGAGCGTTGCCGACAGCTCGGCGCAGGTCCTTCGCCGGGGTGCCCAGGGCGCCGTCGTCGGTGGCGTGATCGGCGCCATTACGGGCGGCGGCAAGGGTGCCGGCAAGGGCGCCGCGATCGGCGCTGCCGTCGGTGGCGTCGTGGGTGCCGCCGAGGCTTCCAGCCGCCGGCCACCGCCTCCTCCGCCCCCGCCGTCCTATGCCCGGCCGGCGCCGCCTCCGCCGCCGGCAGGCCCGCGCTACGGCCTCGTCTACGACATCCAGGTCTCGCTGACCCGGCTCGGCTATGCGCCCGGCATCGTCGACGGCCGTTACGGCCGCCGCACGGGGCGGGCGATCAGCGCCTATCAGCACGACTACCAGCTTCTGGTGACCGGCCAGCCCTCGCCGGCGCTTCTCGATCATATGCGCGCCCACGGCGGCTGATCCGCCGGCGCACGTTTGGTTTGGCTG
>JAKSBI010000310.1 GCA_022361215.1 Hyphomicrobiales bacterium
CGCGATCCGTGACCAGGACATCGACCTCGCGATACTCGAAGGACCGGATGTCGCTGTCCGCCTCGAATTTCGAATGATCGGCCAGCAGGACGACCTTGCGCGATTGCTGCCGCAGCACGCGCGCGGAATAGGCGTGCCACTCGGTCGGGTCCAGGAACCCGTAATGGGGGTGAATCGCCGCGATGCCCATGAAGGTGATGTCGAACGTCCGGCGCTCGATCATTTCGAGCACTTCAGGGCCGATCAGCGTGCCCGCGTTCCGGCGCAAGGTCCCGCCGAGAAGGGTGACGTCGGATATGGCGCCCGCGGCGATCGACTGCGCCGCTTCGATCGAGTTGGTCGTGGCCTGGATCGTCGCGCCATAGGCCAGCAGCTTCGCCAGCGTCAGCGCCGTCGAGCCGCCGTTCACGAAAATCCGCATCTGCTTCTCGACCAGGCCCGCGGCCAGCGATGCGATGGCGTCCTTGGCGTCCGTGTTCAAGGTCGCGCGGGAGGTGACCGAATCGAAGGCCTGCGCCGACGTGGCCACGGCCCCGCCATAGACCCTTTTCAGCCGTCCGCGCTTTTCCAGCAGCTTCAGGTCGCGACGGATCGTCATCTCCGAGACCTGAAGATGCGCGGCCAGGCGCGCGACCTGAACCTCCCGGTTTTCCTCCAGAATATCGAGAATCTGTTCCCGCCGGAGGTCGTTCAGTGCCATGTGCTCGGTCCCCTCGCCCGGTTGTCATCGTGCCGATCCCGGTGCCGGCGGGCAATCGTCCCATCGGCCTCGATGTTCATAGTCGCACAAAACAATCAAAACGAACATAAAACCGTAATGTGACCCACCTAGGTTCGCGCTCCATCGGCGGCCTCCGCCGCGTCCAAACGTCATCGATGGAGAAGAAGGAATGATTGTCAGTCGACAAGTCCGCAATGCCGGCGGGGCCGTCTGCATCGCTGCGGCCATTCTGGGAGCGGCCGCGCCGGCGAGCGCCGCCGACACGTCCGGCATGCATCTCATGGTCGCGGTGCCCAAGCTGACGCCGCATCTGGACCCCATGGGCATCATGGCCAACGTCAATTGGCGCGTGTCGCAGAACGTGCTCGAGACGCTGATCCGCTACGACTACGAGACCGGCGCCTTGAAGCCCGGGCTTGCCACATCGTGGAAGCGCGTGAAGCCGACGCTTCTGGAGCTGAAGCTGCGCGACGGCGTCACCTGCCACAATGGCGAGGCCTTCACCGCCGAGGACGTGGAGGTCATGTTCGGTCCCGAGCGCTATCAGGGCGAGGGCGCTCCCGGCTTTCTGGAGGCCCGCGCGCAGCTCGGCATCATCAAGTCGGTCAAGGCTGTCGACAAGCTCACGGTCCATGTGGAGACCTCGATCGAGGATCCCCTGCTGGAGCTGCGTCTGGCCAACTACATGAGCGAGGTGCCGTGTGCCGACGCCTACAGGAAGGTCGGCAATTGGGAGAAGTGGGGCCAGTCCGTGGTGGGCACCGGTCCCTACAAGGTGACCGCGGCCAAGCCCGGCGAGCTGCAGCGCTTCGACCGCTTCGACGGCTACTGGGGCGACAAGGCGCCGGTCGCATCGTTCACGCTGAAGCGCGTCACCGAGACCGGCGCGCGCGTCGCGGGCCTGCTCTCGGGCGAGTACCACATCATCACCGAGATCGAGCCCGACCAGTTCGAGACCATCGAGAAGAGCCCGAAGACCGAGGTCGTCGGCGGGGCGATCCAGAACATCCGCAGCCTGATCTTCGATACGCGCCATCCGAGCCTTGGCGATGCGCGCATGCGGCGCGGCCTGAGCCTGGCCATCGACCGCAAGCTGATCGTCGAGACCGTGTTCCGCGGCAAGACCTCGATCCCCAACGGGTTTCAGATGAAGGTCTTCGGGGACATGTACATCGACGAGTTCAAGCCCGTCGGCTACGACCCGGAGCGGGCGAAGGCGCTCATCGAGGCCTCCGGCTACAAGGGCGAGGAGATCGCCTACTGGTATCTCGCGGACTATTACACCGGCGAGATCAAGGTCGCCCAGATCCTGCAGCAGATGTGGAAGGCGGTGGGCGTCAACATCGTCCTCGGGCAGAAGGAGACCTGGAGCCAGATGCGGGACGAGAAGCATATCGGCGTCCGCGGCATCACCAACACCTCCAACAACGCCGTCTATCCGGACCCGATCGGCCAGCTCTATCGCAACTACGGCCCGCAGGGCAGCTTCGTCCTCCGGAAATACTGGAACAACGACCGTTTCATGAGCTGGTCCAAGGACCTGCTGGCGATCGATCCCGAGACGCGGCGCAATGCGCATCGCTACATGCTGGAGATCTGGGAGCAGGATCCTCCGGGCACCTACCTCTACAACCTGCCCATGTTCTACGGCAAAGCGAAGTCCGTCAGCTGGAAGTCGTCGGGTACGCCCTTCATGGACTTCCGGGCCGGCGGCCTGAGCATCGCGTCGAACTGACGGGGCGTTGCAAGCAGATCCACGGAGCTGCCGCGGGCGAGCGCTCACGCGCGTCCGCGGCAGCCGTGTCTCCGCCGGTCGGCCAGCGATTGCATCCATGACGCTCTTCAGCCTCGAAAGCTTCTCCGTCTCGTTCGAGACGCCCGCCGGCACCGCCCATGCCGTGCGCGGCGTCGACCTGCAGGTGGGCGAGGCCGAGATCCTGGGCGTCGTCGGCGAGAGCGGCTCCGGCAAGTCCGCCATGCTTCTGGGGGCGCTGGGCCTTGCGGGGCCGCGGGCCCGGATCGCCGGCCGCGTCCTTTATGACGGCGCCGTTCTCAGCGACATGTCCGATCGCGATCTGAGCAGAGTGAGGGGCCGCCAGATCTCCATGGTCTTTCAGGACCCGGCCTCGGCGCTGAACCCGGTGCAGACGGTCGGGCGGCAGATCAGGGAAGCCATCCGCCTGAACCGGCCGCAGCGCGCGAATGGCAGCGCCCCGAATGCGGATGCCTTGGCGCATGAGCTGTTCCGCGAGGTGGGGCTCGGCGATCCCGAGCGGCAGCTGCGCGCCTATCCCCACGAGCTGTCGGGCGGTCAGAGCCAGCGGGCGATGATCGCCATGATGCTCGCCGGCAACCCGAGCCTGCTGATCGCCGACGAGCCGACCACCGCGCTCGATGTCACGGTGCAGGCCCAGGTCCTGGACATGCTGAAACGCATCAGCCGCGACCGGGGGATGAGCGTGGTGCTGGTCAGCCACGACCTCGGCGTCGTCGCCCAGGTCTGCGATCGCATCGCGGTCATGTATGGCGGGCAGATCGTCGAATGCGGCCCGGTCATGGAGGTCTTCGACGCGCCGCGGCACCCTTATGCCAAGGGGCTGATGGCGGCGCGGCCGGGCGCGACGCCCGTCGACCGCCTGGCGCCCATCGAGGGCGACGTTCCGTCCCCCCTTGCCGTCGCGGCCGGCTGCCCCTTCGCCCCCCGCTGCGCCCGGTCGAGCGCACGGTGTCGGACGGCCCCGCCCCCCAATGCGGGCGGGGCGCATTGGTGGCGCTGCTTCAATCCCCTGCCGGTCGGCGCCGCATGAGCGTCCCGGCCGCCTCCGACCGGCTGCTCGACGTGCGCGGGCTGACCTGCCGGTACGCCCGCCGGCGGTTTCCGCTCGTCTTCGGCACCGAGGTCGTGCGCGCCGTCGACGACGTCTCCCTGTCGATCGGTCGCGGCGAGATCGTCGGGCTCGTGGGCGAGAGCGGCTGCGGCAAGTCGACCTTGGCGAAGGCGCTGCTCGGCCTCGGCGCGTTCGAGGCCGGCCGGATGGCGTTCGACGGCTCGGATCTCCGCGTGCCCCTCGCCCGCCGGCCGCGCGACCTGCTGCGCCGCATCCAATACGTGTTCCAGGACCCGCTCGGCGCGCTCGATCCGCGCCGGCCGGTGCTCTATCAGGTGGCCGAGCCGCTCCACGTTCATGGCCTGGCCAAAGGCGGCGACGCGGTGCGCCGGGCGCGGTCGGTGCTGCGCGACGTGAGCCTCGGCCCGGAGGTCGAGCCCAAGTTCCCGCACGAGCTGTCCGGCGGCCAGCGCCAGCGCGTGGTGATCGCGCGCGCCCTGGTGCTGGAGCCGGAGCTGCTGATCTGCGATGAGCCGGTGTCGGCGCTGGACGTCTCGATCCAGGCGCAGGTCATCAATCTGCTGCGCGACCTGCGCGACCGTCACGGCCTGACCATCCTGTTCATCAGTCACGACCTGGCGGTCGTTCGCCATCTGTCCGACCGGGTCGTCGTCATGTATCTCGGCCGGTTCTGCGAGGTCGGCCCGGCGGAGCGGGTCTTCACCGCGCCGCGCCACCCCTACACCAAGGCCCTGATCTCCGCGATCCCGCCGGCCCATCCCCGCGAGGCCAGGGCGCCGATGCGCCTCTCGGGCGAGGCGCCCAAGCCCTGCCAGCCGCCCTCCGGCTGCCGGCTGCATCCCAGATGCCCCGACCGGGAGGACGTCTGCGCCCGCACCGCACCGTCGCTGGAGCCGGCCGGCGCCGCGCCGCACCGCGTCGCCTGCCACGTGGCCCTTCGCATGGGAGACGGGGGATGTTGAGCTTCGTGCTGCGCAAGGGGGTGCGCGCCGCCATCACCGTGCTGTTGCTGGCGACCTTCACGTTCTTCATTCTACGCCTGACGGCGGACCCCGCCGCGGTGATGGTCGGGCTGGAGGCCCCGCCCGAGGCCCTGGAAGCGTTCCGGCAGCGCTGGGGGCTCGACCGCTCCCTTTTCGAGCAGTATGTAGCTTATCTGAACGATCTGGCCTCCGGCAATTTCGGGCGGTCCTTCGTCGGCGACCGGTCGGCCTGGGAGGTGGTGGCGGAGCGCCTGCCGACGACGCTGCTGCTCATGGGGGTGACGGCGCTGGTCACCTTCGCCATCGGCATCCCGCTCGGGATCGTCGCCGCGCTGCGCCGCGACAGCTGGGTGGACCGCCTGGCGATCAGCACATCGGTGGCGGGGCTCAGCCTTCCCAACTATGTCGTCGGGCTGCTTTTGATCCTGCTGTTCGGCGTCAGCCTCGGGCTCCTGCCGACCAGCGGCAACGCCACCCCTTGGCATCTCATCCTGCCCGTGGCGACCATGGCCACGGGCGATGCGGCGGTGTTCGCCCGCTTTGCCCGGTCCGCCATGCTCGACGTGCTGAACCAGCCCTTCATGCGCACCGCCTCGGCCAAGGGGCATGCCCGGCCCGGCGCCGTGCTCTGGCACGCGCTGCCGAACGCCATGATCCCGCTGGTCACGGTCGTCGGCCTCTATGTCGGGCGCCTGATCGTCGGTGCCGTGGTCACGGAGAACGTGTTCGCCTGGCCCGGCGTCGGCAGCCTGCTGGTGATGTCCGTGCAGAACCGCGATCTCGCCGTGGTCCAGACCATCGTCATTCTGGTCGGCGTCACCATGGTGGCGACCAACCTCGCCATCGACTTCGCCTATCGCTGGCTCGACCCGCGGATCGCGGGCGAGGAGGGGTGAGGGCGATGGCGAGCGACGCGCCGATGCTGCGGCGAGGCCGCAAGAGACGGACCGGCTCGGGACGCATGGCCGGACCGGCCGTCGCTTTGGCCGGCGTCTGGATCGCGGCCATGGTCGTGATCTCCGTCGGTGCCGACTGGCTCGCGCCCTACGACTATGCGGCGATGGACCTTCGGGCGCGGCTGCAGCCGCCGGTCTTCATGGCGGGCGGCTCCTGGGCGCATCCGCTGGGCACGGACGACCTCGGGCGCGACGTGCTCTCCAGGCTGTTTCATTCGATCCGCATCAGCCTGCTCGTGGCGCTGCTCGGCACCGTCATCGGCGCGGTCCTGGGCACCGCCGTCGGCCTTCTCGCGGCCCGCTGCCGCGGCTGGGTGGACGACGTGGTGATGGCCTTCATCGACTTTCAGGCCGCGCTGCCGTTTCTCATCCTGGCCCTGGCGGCCATCGCCTTTCTCGGCAACAGCTTCGTCCTGTTCGTCGCCGTCATGGGGATCTACGGCTGGGAGCGCTATGCCCGCATCGTGCGCGGCCTGACCTTCGCGGCCCAGGCCCAGGGCTACGCGGTGGCGCTGCGCACCATGGGCGCCTCGTCCTGGCGCATCTATCTGGCGCATATCCTGCCCAACGTGGCCAGCGCCATCATCGTCAACATGACGCTCAACTTTCCCGAGACGGTCCTGCTCGAAACGTCGCTCTCGTTTCTCGGGCTGGGCATCCAGCCGCCCATGACCAGCCTCGGCAACATGGTGGGGTTCGGCCGCGACTATCTGCTCACGGCCTGGTGGATCGCCGTCTGCCCCTCCGCCGTAATCTTCCTGACGACTCTTGCGTTCAGTCTGCTCGGCGACCGGCTGCGCGACCGCCTGGACCCGACCCTGCGAGGAGGATGAAAGACCGATGACCAATGTCATCCTGATCGGACTGGACGGCTTTCGTCCGGAGATGATGGACGAGACGCTGACGCCGCATCTGTGGGCGCTGGCCCGCAAGGGCGTTCTCTTCTCCCATCACCGCTCGGTGTTTCCGAGCGAGACCTATGTCAACGTC
>JAKSBI010000717.1 GCA_022361215.1 Hyphomicrobiales bacterium
AACCGGCAGGTGGCCCTGAAACACCAGGTCGCCGGTCCAGAGCGTGCCCGTCTCGATGTCGAGAACCGTAAGATCGTTGTCGGTGTGGGCAGGGCGATGCGCCCGGATCACCAGCCGGCGCCCGCCAAGGTCGATCTCCAGCCGGTCGGCCACGGTCCGGCTCGGCGGCACGATGGCGGTCCCGGCCAGGGCCTCCGCGCCCATGCTCTCGCGGTTGGCTCTCAGGTAATGGGCGCCCCGCTCGCCGAGCGCCGCCGTCAATCGCGCATGGCCGATGAACTCCGGCTTGTCGGGCAGGAAGGCCGCGTTGCCGAAGACATGATCGGGATGGACGTGGGTGTTGAGGACGTAGCGGATGGGGAGATCGGTGCGGGCCCGGATCGCCGCCCTGAGCGCGGCGCCGTCGCAGAAGCTCCCGCCCGTGTCGATCACGGCGACGGCCCGGGCTCCGATCACGAAGCCGATATTGGCGATGCCGCCGCGGTTCTGCGCCGTCATCAGCGCATGTACGCCGGGGCGCACGAACACCTTGTCGGCGACTTCCTCGACCTTGGCGGGCGGCACGTCGCAGGCGCCGGCCGGGGCCGCGAGCACGACCGGCCAGAGCGACGCCGCGCATGCAAAAAACAACGGCATCCGCAGGAACGGATGCCGTTGCAGGAAAGGGAGAAAAACAGCTCGTCGTATCAGTGGCTCACCTGCGTCCCAGGTCGGCCGGCATGTAGCTCGTGACCTCCAGGCCCGACTCTTGCTCGTCAACCTCAGGCTTGTGCCACTCTTTCTTCATGGGAGTGCTCCTAAAATCAGGGGTAACGCCCATTCAGCTTGTAAAACGCTATCGAAATCTGACACTCTTCACAAGGTGGCGAGTTCCTTCTTTCGTAGGATATGTGCACGTTATGCGTGTGCCGGGCTTGTCGAGCCATGTGTCTCCCGCAGTGCCGGCCTCCGGCCAGGCGCAGCGGAATTTCGTACTTATTGCCTATTAGGCGATAGAGAATACTTGACCTAGGATTTCGGTCAGGGAGGCGGCGCCTCGTGACGAGGGCGGCCAAAAGGGTGCCGAACAGGGTGCCGACGGAACGCCGTGTCCGAGGGCCGGAGCCGACGGCAGGACGAGTTCGTCCAATTCTGCCGGCGCTCCGTCTAGGGTCACGAGGGGCTGATCGACAGGTTGGCCGCATGAAACGCATACTCATTATCGACGATCACCCGCTGTTCCGCGAGGCGTTGCAGCTCACCATCGCGCGCGTCTTGCCCAAGACGGAGCTGCACGAGGCGCCGAACATCGAGGAGGCCCTGAAGCTGATCCGGTCCGTGGGCCGCTTCGATCTGGCCCTGCTCGACCTCTTCATCCCCAATGTGCGCGGCTTCGACGGCCTGCTGAGCCTGCGCACCCAGTATCCGAAGCTGCCGGTGGTGGTGGTCACGGGCCAGGAGGACCAGCGTTTCATCCGCGAGGCGCTGAACTACGGCGCGGCCGGCTTCATCCCCAAGTCCTACAGCAAGGAGAAGATCGTCGACGCCCTGCTGGAGATCTATGACGGCAACGTGCACGTGCCGGACCGCATCGACGAGCCGCACTCCGACGCCCGGGAGAGCGAGCGGGAGCAACTGGCCCGCCGGCTGACCAGCCTGACGCGCCAGCAGCTCGTGGTGCTGAAGATGATCCGAGGCGGCAAGCTGAACAAGCAGATCGCCTTCGACCTGGGCCTGAGCGAGACGACGATCAAGTCCCACGTCTCCGAGATCCTGCGCAAGCTGAACGTGGTCAGCCGCACCCAGGCGGCCATGGAGGCCGGCAAGATCGACTTCGACGCCATCAAGTCCGACATGAGCCTCACCGAGCGCGAGTTGTAGGGCGCTTTCGCGCACGTCTCGGCCCTCCCCCTGCCGTCAAGGGGAGGGGAATACCATCGAGGCGAGTGGGCGCTGATGGTCTCCGGTCCCGCCCTTCCCGTCAGCGGTCCTCGGCGGTCAGCAGGTGGGACATCAGGGCCCGGAGCTCGGCCGGCTGCACGGGCTTGGTGAGGAGCTCGCACTTGGCGTCCTGGGCCAGCTCGGCGACCTTGCTGGTGTGGTCGGCGGTGACGATCAGGCCCGGCGTGACGCTGGCGAAATGGGCGCGCACGGCCTCGATCGCCTGCAGCCCCGTCTGGCCGCCGCCCAGATGATAGTCGGCGATGATCAGGTCCGGCACCCGCTCCACGTCTTTCAGCACCGCCAGCGTCTCGGGCACGCCGGCGGCGGAGACCGTCTGGCACGACCAGCGCGCCAGCAGTGCCTCCATGGCCTCGCGCACGGCGTTGTCGTTCTCCACGACGACCACGAAGGCCCCCTCATGGGCCAGCACGAAGTCCCTTCGCTCCAGCCGCGGCCGGCGCGAGCCCGAGGGCCTGGCGCCCAGCGGCACGGTGACGGAGAACACGGTGCCCTTGCCCGGCTTCGAACACAGGTCCAGGGGATGGCCGAGGGCCTTGGCCATCCTCTTGACGATGGCCAGCCCGAGCCCGAGGCCGTCCGACGGGCCGCCGGACGGCGCGTTGCCGCGATGGAACTCGTCGAAGATCGCGTCGCGCTCGCGCTCGTCGATGCCCATGCCGGTGTCGCAGACCGCGATGTGCAGCCGGTCGCCGTCGCGCCGGCAGGCGACGACCGCGCCACCGGCATGGGTGTAGCGCAGCGCATTCGAGAGCAGGTTCTGCAGAATGCGGCGCAGGAAGATCGGGTCGCTGCGCACGATGGCCGCGTCCGACAGCACGCGCAGCCGGAGCCCCCGATGGGCGGCGTCGGGCGCGAAGTCGGAATAGATGCTCCTGAGCACGTCGTCGATCGCGAAGCAGCGGATCTCGGGCTGCGTCACGCCGGCATCCAGCTTCGAGATGTCCAGGAGCGCCCTGAGCAGCTGCTCGACCGTGGTGAGCGACCGGTCGATCTGGCGAATGAGCTGCGCCGGGCTTTCCTGCAGGTCCTCGTCCTTGAGCGCCGACATGCACAGCCGTGCGGCGTTCAGAGGCTGCAGCAGGTCGTGGCTGGCCGCCGCCAGGAAGCGCGTCTTGGTGGCGTTGGAGCGTTCCGCCGCCTCCTTCGCCTGGGAGACCTCGCGGTTGGTCCGCTCCAGGTCGCTCAGCGCCTTCGAGAGCTGGGTGGTGCGGGCGCGGACCTCGTCTTCCAGCACGATCGCCGCCTGAAACAGCGAATAGGCGTTGGCGTGATGGTCCATGCTGCGCTCGACGCGCCGCATCAGCGCCCCGTTGATCTTCTCGAGCCGGGCCAGCCGGCGCTCGAGCCGCGCCTCGCGCGAGCCGTCCTCGCCCTCGATGCCGTCGTTCGTCGTGAACAGGACCGGGCCGCGGGGGCGCCGCTCCATGGTCCAGCTCAGCCGGCCGTTCTCCTTCCGCTTCATCGGCCCAACGCAATCCCCGAGAAGGTCTGGTTCAGATGCATGGCGTTGAACTGCTCGCCATAGGTG
>JAKSBI010000010.1 GCA_022361215.1 Hyphomicrobiales bacterium
GAAAGCTGAATCACATCGTCCTGCCCGAAGATGACCGACGCCGCCGACTCGTGGACGCGTCGTATTTTTTCGCCGAACTCCTCGATCTGCCCGATGAGTTCAGCGTCCGTTTGACTCAGTGTTGTCATGGTGATGAATATAAAGCGCAATTCATGGGACCGGAACACTCTGGCCATAAATTGGGTCACAATCGTGTTAGGGCAAGAGTCCCTGACCACCGGGAGTCCCGCATGAGCAGCCCGCCAGCAGCGAAAACTGAAGGCCAGACAGGCGGTTTGGGCGCGCTGGAAAGCACGCTGCGGCGCTCGGAAGCCAAGGGTCCGGCGCCCGTGCATCTCTGGAATCCGCCCTATTGCGGCGAGATCGGCATGCGCATCGCCAGGGACGGCACCTGGTTCTATCAGGGCAGCCCCATCGGGCGGGCGCCCCTGGTCAAGCTCTTCGCCTCCGTGCTGCGCAAGGACGACGACGGCCGCCACTACCTGGTCACGCCGGTCGAGAAGATCGGCGTCGACGTCGACGACGTGCCCTTCCTCGCCGTCGAGATGGAGCGGTCCGGAGAGGGCCAGGGGCAGACGCTGACCTTCCGCACAAACGTGGACGACATCGTCTCGGTCGATGCCGCTCATCCGATGCGGTTCGCATTCGAGGCCGAGAGCGACGGGCTCATGCCCTACATCCTGGTGCGCGGCGCTCTGGAGGCGCGCGTCACGCGCGCGCTCTATTACGATCTGGTCGAACTGGCCCGGACCGAGCCCGTCGACGGCGTGGATCATCTCGGCCTGTGGAGCGCAGGGGCGTTCTTTCCGATGATCGCGGCGGACGAGCTCGCTTAGCGCCGATGCAGGGCCTTGACCGGAGCGGCGGATCGACCTTCACCGCGCGGGAGCTGCGGCGCCGGGCCGCCGGCACGCTGATCGTGCCGGATCGGATGCCCACCCAGGCCCTGACGCAGAGCGCGGGGCGCGGCGATCACGACCTCTCGCCCGTTCTCGCCCGTGAGGCGGACGGCTTCGACCGGCCCATGGCGGCGGCGGTTCTGGTCCCCGTCATCGACCGGGCGCCGGAGGCGACCGTGCTGCTGACCCGGCGCAGCGATCACCTGCCCACCCATGCGGGCCAGATCGCCTTCCCGGGCGGCAAGATGGAGGATGTGGACCGGACGCCGCTGGACACGGCCTTGCGCGAGACGCGGGAGGAGATCGGCCTCGCGGCCGAGTTCGTCGACGTGGTGGGCTTTCTGGACACTTACCAGACCGGGACGGGCTACCGCATTGCCCCGGCCGTGGCGGTGGTGTCTTCTGGCTTCGAGCTTGCGCTGGACGACACCGAGGTGGCCGACGCCTTCGAGGTGCCGTTGAGCTTTCTCATGAACGCGGCGAACCACCAGCGGCATTCGCGCCCCTGGCAGGGTCGCCGACGGACCTACTATGCGATGCCCTATGAGGATCGCTATATCTGGGGTGCAACCGCGGGGATTCTCCGCAACCTCTACGATTGGCTCTATCGCTGATGCTACGCGTCCTTCTTATCAATCTCTTCATGTTCTTTCTGCCGTTCCTGGTGTACGCGGCCTACGTCTTTCTCGTGCGCCGCGGGCAGTCTCCGGACAGCGTCCTGCGGGGCGCGCCGATCAAGTGGCTGGTGGTGTCGGGTTTGGCCCTGGCCCTGGCGACGCTGATCAGCCTGGTGACCTTCACGGGCGAGCGCAAAGAGGGAACCTATCATCCGCCGCGATTCGAGGACGGCGTGATCAAGCCCGGTCGCGTCGAATGAGCAGAGCGGTGCATGTCGCATGGTCGTGACACTGTCGCGGGGCTGAGCGTCGCAGGCGCCGACTGGCTTGCGCAGCCGGCCACGCGCCGGATTTTCGCGACGCTCTCCCAAGGCGGCCACCAGGTGCGCGCGGTCGGCGGCGCGGTCCGCAACACGCTGCTCGGGCAGGGCGTCGGCGACATCGACTTCGCCACCACCGCACGGCCCGAGCAGGTCGTCGAGCTGGCCGAGCGTGCGGGCCTGAAGGTCGTCCCCACCGGCTTGCAGCACGGCACCGTTACCATCGTGTCGGACGGCCATCCGCACGAAGTGACGACGCTGCGCCGGGACGTGGAAACCTACGGCCGGCATGCGAAGGTGGCCTTCACCGACGACTGGGCGGCCGATGCCCGGCGTCGGGATTTCACCATGAACGCCCTCTATGCGGACGCGGACGGCACCGTCTTCGATCCCCTCGGCGGCGCCGGCGACCTTCAGGCCCGGCGCGTCCGGTTCATCGGGGATGCCGGCGCGCGCATCCGCGAGGACTATCTCAGGATCCTGCGCTTCTTCCGCTTCAACGCGGTCTACGGCACGCCGCCCTTCGACACGGAGGGCCTTGCCGCCTGCGTGCGCGAGCGCGCGGGGCTCGCCGCGCTCTCGGCGGAGCGGGTCCATGCCGAGCTGATGCGCCTGCTCAAGGCCGAGGGTGCGCTGCCGGCGCTGGAGGCCATGTTCGACTGGGGCCTGCTCGTCGACGTGCTGGGCGGCGTCGCCTATCTGGAGCGCTTCCGCCGTCTCCTCGCCATCGAGGCCGCCGGCGCCCTGCCGAGCAGCGCCGTGCGCCGGCTCGCCGCCCTGGCCGTCGTCGTCGCCGAGGATATCGACCGGCTGACGGGCCGGCTGCGCCTCTCCAACGCCGAGCGGCGCGGGCTCGTCTGCGCGTCCCGCTACCGTGCCGCCTCGTTGCCGGCGGAGGAGGCGGGCGCACGGTGCGCGCTCTATCGGCTCGGACCGGATTGCTTCGAGGATGCGGTGCTGCTGGCCTGGGCTGAGGCCGGTGCCGGGCCTGACGACCCGGCGTGGCGGCGCTTCCTGGAGCTGCCCCAGCGGTGGCAGGCGCCGCGGTTTCCGCTCTCCGGCGCCGATATCGTGGGCCTGGGCGTCGCGTCGGGGCCGGATGTGGGCCGCGTTCTGCGCACGGTCGAGGAGGCGTGGATCTCGGCGGGCTTCGCGGGCGACAAGGACAGCCTGATGGCGCACGCCCGGACCTGCCTGGATACCGACTGACGGGCGGTCGCCGGCATCGCTAGCAGCTTTCAGGGAGTGCTGCTAAGACACTGAAACATGAAGGAAATTTACTGCGGCACGTCGGAGATTCCGCTATCGTTGATGCGATTCGGGGGCACGCATGAAAGGAAGGCGGAGGCAATGATCGACCGCGATTTCAAGCGACAGCTCAAGGGATACAGCCTGACGACCGCGGAAATTCTCTACCGCATGCCCGATCACCCGGCGATCCTGCAGACCTTCATCTGGCAGGATTACGACCTCGCGCCGCGCTTCCCGAAGCTCAGGGGGTTCCTGGATTTCTGGTCGGACAATCTCGACGGCGCCCTGCATCGCGTGCGCGTGGCGCATAAGCGCTTGATCAA
>JAKSBI010000085.1 GCA_022361215.1 Hyphomicrobiales bacterium
AAGGTCGCCGACAAGTTCATCGACGTGGCAAACCGCGAGAACGCGCGGGTCAAGGCTACCGATCTCCACATGGCCTTTCTCTATGCTGCGGCGCGCTACAACGCCTATGTCGCCAAAACCGTCATGAACGTGGACGAGCACGAAAAGTTCGTGGCCCACATGGTGAAACAGTACCAGGAAATGCTGCGCCAGAACCTAGCGGACGAGACTTTGGAGCCGCCGGGGTGAGGCACGCATTCTATTGCCCGATCGCACGTGTCTACCCCTCCTGTCGTTCCCGCTTGCACGAACTGGTGTCCGGGATTTGAGACATAGGGGTCTGACCCCTATCGTTTCCTTGCTCGGCGTCATCCCGGCGCAGGCCGGGATCCAGGCGCGGCCGCCGCTTGGCGCAGCCCTGGCGGACGACACCTGGAGCCGGCGGCAAGGTCTCGACGCCATCCGCCGAGGTCCGGAAATCTGCACCCCGGATGGATCCCGGCCTGCGCCGGGATGACGACGGTTAGGTCCGGGCTGCGCTCAAATCCCGGACACCACTGCGCTGTCGCGGGAATGACGGAGAAGGATGGCGCCGCTCAGCTCCGTTCCTCCAGCACCCGCGCAATATCGTCGTGGCCGGCCATGGGAGCCATCGCGGCAGCCGGGGCCACGCCGTGTTGGCTGGTTGCGGCGGCGATGAAGCACTCGACGACCGGGGTGTGTCGCTTGCGGTGCCAGGCCACCGCCACCTCGACCGGCGGCGGCCCCTCCTCGATCGGCAGGCAGGTGACGGTGGGAATGCGGAAACGCACCGCTGTCGCCGGCGCGACCGCGACGCCGATGCCGGCACCGACCAGGCCGACCACGGTGTGAATCTGGGTCGCCTCCTGAGCCACCTGCGGCGCAAAGCCGGCCCTGCGGCACATCTCGAGAATGCGCTCGTTGAACAGCGGCGCGGTCGCCGCCGGGAAGAGGATGAAGGGCAGGTCTGCGAGGGCCTGCAGAGAAACGGACCTGCGGGCGGCCAGCGGATGGTCGGAGGGCAGCACGGCCAGGAACGGCTCTCTGTCGATGATCGAGACCGCGATGTCGGAGGGCGGGCGCTGCGGTCGCAGCAGGCCGACATCGATGTGGCCGTCCAGCAGGGCACGCTGCTGCTCCTGGATCGTCATCTCTCTCAGCTCGAGCTCGACGGCGGGCGACGCCTCCCGGAAGCGGCTGAGGATCGACGGCAGCAGGCCGTAGGAGGTCGAGTGGATGAAACCGAGCACAAGACGGCCGAGCATTCCGCGCGATGCGCTGTTGGTATCGTAGACCGCGCGCTGGAACTGACGAAGCAGGGCCTCGGCCTTCGTCATGAAGACCCGGCCGGCCGCGGTGAGCTCGACACGCCTCTGCGTGCGCTCCAGAAGCAGGCAGCCCAAGAGCTCTTCCAGCTTCTGGATACGGCGGCTGAGCGGCGGCTGCGAGATGTTCAGCCGCTTTGCGGCCCGGCCGAAATGCCGCTCCTCGGCCAAGACGCAGAACGAGCGGAGCAACTCGAAATCCACCTGATTGATGCGCATTCGGTATCGATAGCGAACTTTATATGCATTTGACAGCATGAAATGCCGCTGGATAGCCTGACTGCCAAGAAAACAGGCTATTGGGAGGTCTCTGCTGTGATCGCAACGCGGATCGATCCGCCGCCTGCGGAGGCTCCGCAACAGTCGGTTTCCGCTTCGACCGCCATCCTACCCTCATCCTGAGCGACACCATGGGACCGCTTCCCGCCGCAGAGGCCGGGCTGCGATGGGCCTTCCCCGCGCGCCGAGGAAGGCCTGCGAGACCGGTCAGGACGACGCGGCGCCCAGCATGATCAAAGAAAAGGAAACTAGGGAGAACACATGAGAGCTTTACTGAGAACCTTCGCGGCCACGGTCTTCGCCGGCCTGGTCGGCGCCACGTCCGCAGCGGCGGAAACCACATTGCGCCTGGGGCATGTCTTGCCCGCCAACGAGATTCAGGCCGAAGCCGCTCAGCTCTTCGCGGACAGGGTCGCGGAGCTGAGCGACGGCGCCGTCAAGATCCAGGTCTTCGGCGGCAGCGCCTTGGGCAACGACCGGGATATGGTCGAGGGCCTCAACATCGGCACGGTGGACCTCTGGGTCGGCGGCGCCGGTGTCCTGACGGCGGCCTCCCAGACCGCAGCGATCTTCACCGTCCCCTTCATGTTCGACGAGCTGGCGCAGTTCCAGAAGGTCTATGACGGCGAGATCGGTGCGACGATCTCCAAGCGCATCGCGGCGGAGTCGGGCCACCGGATCCTGGCCTACTGGATGCGCGGCCCCCGTTGGCTGACGACCAAGTCGCGCGTCGACACGCCGGCCGACCTGAAGGGCCTCAAGATCCGCGTGCCCGACAGCCCGGTCTTCGTTCGCTCCTGGCAGCAGCTTGGCGCCGCGCCCTCGCCGATGGCCTTCGGCGAGGTGTTCACCGCCCTGCAGCAGGGCGTGATCGACGGGCAGGAGAACCCGCTTTCGCTGATCTACACCGCGCGCTTCTCGGAAGTGATCGACTATCTCGTCAAGACCCAGCACGTTCTCGAGCCCATCGTGATGGTCATGAGCGCTCGGCGTCTGAAGGCCCTCGACCCGAAGGTGCAGAAGGTCCTGCTGGACGCATCGAACGGCAAGGCCAAGAGCTTCGTCGCCGACCGCGTCACGGCGGGCGAGGAAGCGTTCATCAAGAAGCTGGTGGACCAGGGCATGACGCTGGTGGAAGTGGACAAGTCGCTCTTTCAGAAGCGGCTTGAGGGCTTCGTCGAGGCGGAGTTTCCGAAGATCAAGGATGTTCACGGGATGATCCGGTCCGCACGGTGAGGGAAAACGACCCCAAGCCGCAAGGACAGCCATAGAACCGCACCTGTCTCGAAAACCGGACAGGCGCCTGCCGGGCCGCGTCTGCGGCTGCCGCCGGGCGCCTGGCCTCCGCCAGAAACGGATCGCCGCCACATGTCGAAGCTTCTGCGCGCCATCGATGCCGTCAATAGCGGGCTCAGGCTGGTGCTCGTGCTCGGCTTCGCCGCCTTTACGGCGGTCGGCGTGGCGCAGGTGGCGGCGCGATATCTGTTCGGCGCGCCTTTGGTCTGGTCCGAAGAGGTGGTGCGATACGGCCTGATCTGGCTCGTCTTCGCCGGCGCCGGCCTGACGGCGCGCGTGCAGGCCTTCATGGCGGTCGAGATCCTGATTCACGCAGCGCCGCGATCTCTCGGGCGCGGCATCGCGATCGCCGCCGGCCTCATCGCGACGGCGGTCTGGATCATGCTGGCCGTCTTGGGCGTTCGCATTCTCTCCGATCTTCAGGGCATTGCGGTCGGCGCCCTGGAAACGCCGATCGTCTGGTTCTACGTGGCGATACCGATCGGCGCGGCCTGGGCCGCGGTGAACACCCTGGCCGCTCTGTTTGCCGATGCGACCGGGGCGGAGCGCGCGCCATGATCGGGATGTTGCTGGGCGGATCGCTGGCCGGGCTTTTCGCGCTTGGCGTGCCGATCGCCCTGTCGCTCGCCCTGGCCTCTGCGCTTGCGCTTCAGGCGCAGGGCATCCCGCTGAATGCGGTGGTCCAGCGCATGTTCACCGCCCTGGATTCCTTTCCGCTGGCGGCCATTCCATTCTTCATCCTGGCCGGATGCCTCATGGAGCGCAGCGGCATCTCGCTGCGGCTGGTGGCCTTCGCGCGTGCGATGATCGGCCGGAGAACCGGCGGGCTCGCCCTGGTCACGGTGGTGGCGGCCATGTTCTTCTCCGCCATCTCCGGCTCCAGCGCGGCGACGACGGCGGCCATCGGAACCATCTTGATTCCGGCGATGGTGCGTCACGGCTATCCGCGCCCCTTCGCGACCTCGGTGCAGGCCTCCGCCGGCGAGCTCGGGGTCATCATACCGCCCTCGATCCCCATGATCATCTTCGCCTTGACCGCCGGGGTGCCCGTGTCCATCGGCGATATGTTCATCGCCGGCATCGTGCCCGGCCTGCTGATCGCCGCGTCGCTGATGCTGACGGCGCGCCTCGTCAGCCAGCGCTCGGGATATGGCGAGACCCAGTCAGCGGGGCCTTCGGGAGCCGAGGCGGACGCCGACGCCTCGAAGGCGGATGCGGCGGCCGAGACCCGGTCCATCGACGACATCGGCTCGCCGCGCGAAACCTTCCTGCGGGCGGGCCTCGCACTGCTGATGCCGGTTTGCGTGCTCGGCGGCATTTACGGCGGCGTCTTCACGCCGACCGAGGCGGCCATGGCGGCCGTCGGCTATGCCCTCGTCCTGGGCGTCTTCATCTATCGGTCCTTGACGCTGTCGCAGCTCTACGCGGCCTTCTCCGACGCGCTGGTCGCCAGCGTTGCGATCCTGATGATCATCGCCGCGGCAAACCTGTTCGGCTGGGTGCTGACCATCAACCAGATCCCACGCGCCGTGACCGAGGTCTTCCTGGCGATCTCCGACAACCCGATCGTCTTTCTTCTGATGGTCAACCTGCTGCTGCTGCTGATCGGGATGTTCCTGGAGACCGGCGCGGCGATCATCATTCTGGGGCCGACTCTGACGCCGATCGCCATGGCCTTCGGGATTTCGCCGATGCATTTCGGGATCATCATGATCGTCAACCTGGCCATCGGGATGACGACACCGCCGCTCGGCGTCAATCTGTTCGTCGCCTGCCAGATCGCCGGCCTCAGGGTCGAGCAGATTCTCCGCAGCATGCTGCCCTTCTATGTGGCGCTGCTCGTGAACCTCTTCCTCATCACATACCTGCCTGCCCTGACCCTGACCTTGCCCAGCCTGCTGCGCTAGACGCCCCTCAAATCCGCTCCTCCAACGTCCGCGCAATTTCGTCGTGCCCCGCCATGCGCGCCGCTTCCGCCGCGGTCCAGCCGTCCTTGGCCGTCAGCGTGGCGTTGGCGCCGCGCTCCACCAGCAGCTCGACGATCTCCTTGCGGCCGCTGTTGGCCGCCCACATCAGCGCCGTGGTGCCGTCTTGCAGGTTGCGGCCGTTGGCGTCGGCGCCCTTGTCGAGCAGGAGGCGCACGAGCGTTTCGTCGCCCTCCAAGGCGGCCAGGATGAGGGGTGTCCGGCCGCCGCGGCCGGCGCGGTCGGGGTCGGCGCCGCGCTCGAGCAGGAGCGTCACCACCTCGTGCGAGCCTGCGCGGAGGGCCTCGGTAAGCGCCGTGACGGCGCCCGAGGCGGAGTCGAGCCGGGCGCCGGCCTTGAGCAGGCGGCGTACCATGGGCTCGTGGCCGATGCCGGCGGCGAGGCTGAGCGCCGTGCGCCCGTCGGCGCTCTCGGCGTTGACGTCGACCGTCTCGGAGAGGACCAGCGACAGCTTGGCGAGCCTGCCGGAGCCGACCGCGGCCATCAGCGGCGTGAAGCCGTCCTTGGCGGGCAGCCCGGCGTCGGCGCCGCGGACCAGCAGCTCGGCGGCGATCTCGGCGGAAGTTTTCTTGCGGCTGCCCAGCGCGTAGTGCAGAGGGCCGAGGCCCTTCTTGGCGTCCACCGCGTCGACCTTGGCGCCGGCGGCGATGAGGGCGGAGACGCTGGCCGGCTTGTCGCCCCTGGCGGCGACGTGCAGCGCGGTCAGGCCCTCCCTCGCCTCGCGCAGGTCGACCCTGGCGCCGGCCTTCAGGAGCTGGCGGACCATGGCGTCGCGGTCGCGATAGGCGGCCTCCATCAGCGCGGTCCAGCCCTTGGCGTTGGCGCGGTCGATGTCG
>JAKSBI010000267.1 GCA_022361215.1 Hyphomicrobiales bacterium
CGCCGCCCGCCTACAAGCGCCTGCTGGACCCGGCGGCCTGCAAGGTGCGCTTCCGCACCGCGCTGCTGGGCCGGCCCTAGGGCCTGTTGAGACTCAGGATGCACAACAGATCCTGGGGCGTCTTCGACTTGAGGGGGCTCGCTGCCCCCTTTTCCGTCATTCCCGCGAAAGCGGGAATGACGGAAAAGGGTGGGATGCGATGGCGCCGATCTCTCGCGTCCAAAACGTGAATCTCAACAGGCCCTAAGGGAGGATGACAAAAATGTCGGTTGCCGCTTTGGACAGAGACAGGATCACGCCCGAGGAATGGCAGATGCGGGTTGACCTCGCCGCCGCCTACAGGCTGGTGGACCATTTCGGCTGGTCCGACTTGCTCGGCACTCACCTTTCGGCGCGCGTACCCGGCGAGGAGAACGCCTTCCTGATCAACCCCTACGGCCTTCTCTTCGAGGAGATCACCGCCTCGTCCCTGGTCAAGGTCGACGAGGAGGGCACCATCCTGAGCGAGACCGACTATCCCATCAATCCGGCGGGCTTCACCATCCACTCGGCCGTGCACATGGCCCGTCCCGAGGTCGCCTGCGCCATACACACCCACACGGCCGCGGGCATCGGCGTCGCCACGCAGAAGGACGGTCTGCTGCCGCTGACCCAGAACGCGCTCATCGTCATCGCCCAGACCGGCTATCACGACTACGAGGGCATCGCCACCGACCTCGACGAGCGCGAGCGCATCGTGGCGGACCTGGCCGACAACAACGTGCTGATCCTGCGTAACCACGGCCTGCTGACGGTCGGGCGCAGCGTCGGCGAGGCCTTCGTCTGGCTCTACCGCACCGAGCGCGCCTGCCAGCTCCAGCTCGCCTTCCAGCAGTCCGGCGCCGAGCCGAGCCCGATCCCCGAGCACGTGCAAGCGACCACCATCGCCCGCAACCGCGAGGCCATCTCGGAGACCGGCCGCCGCCCCGTCGGCAAGCGCGAATGGCCGGCGCTGCTCCGCAAGCTCGACAGGATCGATCAGGGGTACAAAGCGTAGGCGCAAGCACGCGTCCCATACCCGTCATTCCCGCGGATGCGCATGACTGTCCGGGAATTCGAGCGCAGCCCGTATCTAACCGTCGTCATTGCCGGGCTTGACCGGCAATCCATGCCATTTGCCTCTCGATCTCGCTGAGGGGCCAGTGGAATGGAGGCCCGGATCACGTCCGGGCGCACACCTTCAGGCCGAAAACCAAGGCCGCGCCTGCCATGCAGTTCGACACGCCCCAAAATTCCGGACACCACTGCGCGAAAGCGAGAATGACGGGAGAGAAGCTGAACAGCCCCACCAGACAGGACAGGCTTAGAGCGGCCGGCTGTGGTCAGGGGCGCGCCGACACCGGCTAAGTCGATCTGTCGCGTTGGCGCGAGAGAGACAACGATTTACTCGGAGCGAAGGACACTTCGGCCGTCCGGCAATCGCGCGGGGCCACGATCCAAGCTTGCATCCCTGCCGGTCACGGCGCGTCATTCGAGCGGACTCCAATGGACGACGACACACGCCTCTTCGAGGTCTTTCTGGACGTTCAGCGCGGCTTGCCGAGGCAAGGCCCGGGCAACGACGCGAGCACGCTCGAAGCCCTCGCCCTCTGCACCGGCTTGCCCGACCGCCCGGCCGTTCTCGACATCGGCTGCGGCCCGGGCATGCAGACCGTGGCCCTGGCGCAGGCCCTGATGAAAGGGCACATCACGGCCGTGGATCTCCATCGGGAGTATCTGGACGAGCTCGGCGAGCGGGCGACGGCCGCCGGCGTGGCCGGACGCGTCGAAGGTCTGCTCGCGGATATGACGGCATTGCCGTTCCCGCCGGCAAGCTTCGACCTCGTCTGGTCCGAAGGCGCGGCCTATGTCATGGGCTTCGGCGCCGCGCTTGCCGGTTGGAGGCCGCTGCTCAAGCCCGGCGGCTGCATCGCGGTGAGCGAGCTGGTCTGGCTGCGGCCCGACCCGCCGGCCGAGGCCGCCGCCTTCTTCGCCGAGGAGTACCCGCCCATGACCGATGTGGATGCCAATTCGGCGACCGTCGGGACCTGTGGCTACGACCTGCTCGGGCACGTCACGCTGCCCGACGCCGCTTGGTGGGAGGACTACTACGCGCCGCTGGAGGCGAAGCTGCCGGCGCTCCGCGACAGATATGCCGGCGATGCCACCGCGCTCGGCGTCATCGAGGCCACCGCCCGCGAGATCGACATCCGGCGGCGCTTCGGCGACGCCTATGGCTACGCGTTCTTCGTTGCGCGCAGGGTCGCCTGAGCCTCGGCGGCGTTGACTCCGCCGCTCCCCACGCGCTCTAAACCCGGAAGGGCCGCCAAGGCCCACAAGACAAACAACCACCGGGGAAGGAAACGCAATGGCCCTCATGAACGGGGGAGAGGCGGTCGTCGCCGCGCTGCGGGCGGCGGGCGTCGACCATGTCTTCGGGCTCCTGGGCTCGTCGACCATGGAGATGTACGACGCCCTCTACGACTGCGGGGAGATCCGTTACATCGGCGTGCGAGACGAGCGCGCCGGCACCCATATGGCCGACGCCTTCGGGCGCATCGCCGGCCGTCCCGCCGTCGTCCTGGCGGGGCAGGCGGGGCCGGGGGCGGCCAAC
>JAKSBI010000239.1 GCA_022361215.1 Hyphomicrobiales bacterium
CTGGCCGGCACCCGCATCCTCGTCACCTCGGGGCCGACCCACGAGCCCATCGACCCGGTGCGCTATCTGGCCAACCGCTCGTCCGGCAAGCAGGGCGACGCCATCGCGCGCGCCGCCCGGCACCTCGGCGCCGACGTGGTGCTGGTGAGCGGGCCGACGAACCTGCCCGATCCTCCGGGCGTCACGGTGCGCCGGGTCGAGACCGCGGCCGAGATGCTGGACGCCGCGACCGCGGCGCTGCCCGTGGACATCGCGATCTGCGCCGCGGCGGTGGCCGACTGGCGCACCGACCGCGAGGCCGATGAGAAGATCAAGAAGTCCGGCGCGGGCGAGCCTCCGTCCCTCGCTCTCGTCGAGAATCCGGACATCCTCAAGTCGCTCTCCGCGGCCGGGCCGCAGCGGCCCACTCTCGTCGTGGGCTTCGCCGCCGAGACCGAGTCCGTGGTGGCCAACGCCAAACAGAAGCGCCTGGCCAAGGGCTGCGACTGGATCGTCGCCAACGACGTCTCCGCCGAGACGGGCGTGATGGGCGGCGACCGGAACGCGGTCCATCTGATCACCGGCGCCGATGCGGAGAGCTGGCCGGACATGACCAAGCAGGACGTGGCCAACCGTCTGCTGCAGCGCGTCGCGCAGGAGCTGGCCCGGCGGCGGACGGCGGCCGAGTGACCGCCCCCTTGCCGGCATCGGGCGCGATTGCGGTGCGGCTCTGCCGCCTGCCCCACGGCGCCGGGCTGCCGTTGCCGGCCTACCAGTCCGCCGGGGCCGTCGGCCTCGACATCCCGGCCGCGGTGCCCGAGGACGCGCCCGTCCGGATCGAGCCCGGTCAACGCATGTTGATCCCGACCGGGTTTGCGCTCGCCCTGCCGGAGGGCTATGAGGGTCAGGTGCGCCCGAGGTCGGGGCTTGCGCACAAGCACGGCGTCACCGTGCTCAACGCGCCGGGCACCATCGACTCGGACTATCGCGGCGAGGTGAAGGTCCTGCTGGTCAATCTCGGCCGGGAGCCCTTCGAGATCGGCCGCGGCGAGCGCATCGCGCAGCTCGTGGTGCAGGCGACCGCGCGCGCCGAGCTGACCGAGGTCCCGTCGCTCGACGCCAGCCAGCGCGGCAGCGGCGGCTTCGGGTCCACGGGAAGCTGAGAGCCGGTCGTTTCGAGGTAGGCCCATGCTGTCACCTGAAGAGATCGAACGCTACAAGCGCCATCTGGTGCTGAAGGATGTGGGCGGCGCCGGCCAGCAACGGCTGAAAGCGTCGAAGGCGCTGGTGATCGGGGCCGGCGGCCTCGGCTCGCCGGTGCTGATGTATCTCGCCGCCGCCGGCGTCGGCACCCTCGGGGTGATCGACGACGACCGCGTCTCGCTCGACAATCTGCAGCGCCAGATCGTCCACGAGACGGCCCGGGTGGGCGACCTGAAGACCGAGAGCGCCGCGGACGCGCTGACGCGCCTCAATCCGCATGTGGAGCTGCGCCTGCATTCCGAGCGCCTGACGGCGGAGAACGCCCTCGACGTCATCGGCCAATACGACATCGTGGCCGACGGCTCCGACAACTTCGCCACCCGCTATCTGGTCAACGACGCCTGCTACTTCGCCGCCAAGCCGCTGGTCTTCGCCGCCATCGGGCCGTTCGACGGCCACCTGACCACGTTCCGCGGCTTCGAGACGGGCGAGGACGGCAGGCCGCTGCCGAACTATCGCTGCATCTTCCCCGAAGCGCCCCCGCCCGGCACCGTCGCCAACTGCTCGGAGGTCGGCGTCCTCGGCGCCGTCGCCGGCGTGGTCGGCACGCTGCAGGCGCTGGAGGTGCTGAAGGAGCTGATCGGCATGGGCGAATCGCTCGCCGGCCGACTGGTGATCTACGACGCGCTGGCCTGCCGCTTCGAGCAGGTCAAGATCGCCTGGGACCCCGGCAATCCGCTCTCCGGCGAGACCCCGCGCTACCGCGACCTCTCCCACCACCGCGCCACCGTCGCCGAGGTCTGCGACGCCTGAGCGTCCGCGACCGGTCAGACAGCCGGTGCCGGCGTCGTCCGCCGGCCGGCCCGCGTCGTCATGATGCGGCGGCTCAGGACGATCACCGGCAACAGCCCGGCCGCCACCAGCACCAGGGACGGCGTCGAGGCCTGAGCCAGGCGCTCGTCGGAGGCCAGACGGTAGGCCTGCACGGCCAGCGTGTCGTAGTTGAAGGGCCGCAGGATCAGGGTTGCCGGCAGCTCCTTCATGACGTCGACGAAGACCAGCAGTCCCGCCGTCATCAGCCCGCCCGACAGGAGCGGCACATGGATCCGGCGCAAGGTGCCGAACGGGCTGGCGCCCAGGGTGCGGGCGGCCGCATCCAGGCTC
>JAKSBI010000006.1 GCA_022361215.1 Hyphomicrobiales bacterium
CAGACCCTAAACCGCCGGCAGCCGGATCACGAAACGGGCGCCGAGCACCTTGGGCTCGCGCCCGGCCGGCGCCTCGACGCTGGCCTTGGCGCCGGCGGACCGCGCCCGGCGCGACGGGCGCGTCGCGGCCTTGTCGTCGATGCGGTTCTCGGCCCAGATCTCGCCGCCATGGGCCAGCACGATCTGGCGCGAGATGTTGAGGCCCAGGCCCGAGTTCTTGCCGAAGGCGTCTTCGCCCGGCCGGTCGGTATAGAAGCGGTCGAAGATCTTCTCCGCGTTCTCCGGCGCGATGCCGGGACCCTCGTCCTCCACGGCGATGACGATATCGCTCTTCAGACGTCGCGCCTTGATGGTGATCGAGCCGTCCTTCGGGGAGAAGGAGATGGCGTTGTCCAGGAGGTTGGTCACCACCTGTCCGAGACGGCTGCTGTGGCCGCTGACCATGTAGCCGGTGGACTTGACCGGCGCCCGGGCGATCTCCAGGGCGATCTCCGGCGTGCCCTCCCGGTGGATGTCGTTGAAGGCCGTCACCAGGGTCTTCAGGAGATCCGCGAGGTCGATCGGAACGGCGTCCTCCCGGGCCAGCTCGGCGTCGAGGCGGGAGGCGTCCGAGATATCGGTGATCAGCCGGTCCAGCCGCCTGACGTCGTCCTCGATGATGTTCATCAGGCGCTCGCGCTCGGCCTTCTTCTTGACCAGCGGCAGCGTCTCGGCGGCGCTCTTCAGCGAGGTCAGCGGGTTCTTCAGCTCGTGGGCCACGTCCGCCGCGAAGCGCTCGATGGCGTCGATGCGCCCGTAGAGCGCGGCCGTCATGTCGCGCAGCGCGCCGGAGAGATGCCCGATCTCGTCCGAGCGATGGGTGTAGTCCGGGATCTCGGCGCGCGTGCGGATGCGCCGGCGCACCCGTTCGGCCGCCGCCGACAGCCGCCGCATCGGCCCGGCGATGGTGCGGGCGAGCAGGACCGAGAGCAGCCCGGTCACCGCCACCGCGAACAGCGAGACGCGCACGATGGCCCAGCGCTCGGCGGTCACGATGGAATCGATGTCGCCGCCCCGCGTCGAGAGCAGCAGCACGCCGAGCACGGCGCGCATGCGCTGGATCGGAACCGCCACGCTGACCACCAGCTCGCCCTTGTCGTTGACGCGCACGATGGGGACGGACGTGCCGGTCAGCGCCGAGGCCACCTCCGGATAGGCCTTGCCGTTCTCGCCGCCGATCTCCCTGTAGAGCGGCAGGTCCTGGCGCCACAGCCAGGAGCGCAGCTTGCTCCAGAAGTCGACGATCCAATGGGTCTCCTCCTCGCCCGGCGGCGGCAGCTGGTAGCGCAGGATCTGCCCCCGGGAATAGAGCGTGTCGGAATCCAGGATCAGCGCTCCGTCCCGGTTGTAGATCCGGGCCCGCGTTCCCGTGGGCGCCACCAGGGGCCCGAGCTTCGGCGCCGCCAGCTCCGGGTTGATCGGGAACTCCAGCGCCGCCAGCTCGTCGTCGCGGCTGCCGAGCGTGGTGCCGGCGTCGAGCTCCAGCACCTGATCGGTATCCAGCGGCACCCGGTCCGTATCGATGGCGGCGGCGGAGGCGATGGCCTCGGCGATGATCTCGCCCTGGGTCTGCAGGCTCCGCACCTTGGCGTCGATCAGGCCGGCGCGGAACTGGTTGAGGAACAGAATGCCCGAGACCAGGATGGCCAGACCGAACAGGTTGAGGATGACGATCCGCCGCGTGACGCTGCCGAAGGGGAAGCGGGCCTCGAACCACTCGAAGACGCCGCGCAGCGACCGCAGCGCGCCAATCGGGCCGCGGACGGCCGTGGCGTCGTTCGGCGAGCGGAGCGTGTCGTCGGCCATGGTGCAGGACCTTCAAGATGCGGCAATGGCCACTCGCTGCGCCGCGGCGGCGCCGACACGTGCCATCGCGCCGTGCGCCGGGCGGACAGTCTTCAACCAATGTCGCAGAACCGGCGCCCGAAGCGCAAGTGCCGGCCGCGCCTTACCGCGACCGGCGCCAACCCAATCGCGCTAGCCGCTTTCCTTGAAGCGGTAGCCGACGCCGTAAAGCGTCTCGATGACGTCGAAGCTCTTGTCGACGACCTTGAACTTCTTGCGCAGCCGCTTGATGTGGCTGTCGATGGTCCGGTCGTCCACATAGACCTGGTCGTCATAGGCGGCGTCCATCAGCGCGTCGCGGCTCTTCACGACGCCCGGACGCTGCGCCAGCGCCTGCAGGATCAGGAACTCGGTGACGGTCAGCGTCACCTGCTTGCCGTCCCACAGGCAGGTGTGGCGCTCCGGGTCCATCTTCAGCTTGCCGCGCTCCAGGACCTTGGACGGGTCCTCGACCACGGCGGCGGCCTCGCGCGGATGCGAGCGCCGCAGCACGGCTTTCACGCGCTCCACCAGCAGGCGCTGGGAGAACGGTTTTCGGATGAAGTCGTCGGCGCCCATCTTCAGCCCGAACAGCTCGTCGATCTCCTCGTCCTTGGAGGTGAGGAAGATGACGGGCATCTCCGTCTTCTGACGCAGCCGCCGGAGCAGCTCCATCCCGTCCATGCGCGGCATCTTGATGTCCAGGATGGCCAGGTCGGGCGGATCGTCCGTCAAACCGTCGAGCGCAGAGGCCCCGTCGTTGTACGTCTGGGTCTTGTAGCCTTCGGCTTCCAAGACCATCCGCAACGAGGTCAGGATATTCCGGTCGTCGTCGACAAGTGCGATTGTTGGCATGATGTATATTTCGCGACCCTGTCTCATAGCCGCGGCGTCTATGGCCCTAAAATGGGCAAAATGTGGCATCGCAGTATAATGCCTTGCTCGAAGAATGTGACCTGTTTGCAACGATATGGCAAACGCGGAGTGATATGAGCGTTCCAGAGACCGATTTCGAGCCCCTTCCGTCGGCCGACGCGCGCCTGCTGGTGCGGCGCGGACTGAAGGCCGCCCTGGCCACGTCGGACGCCGCGTCCGGCCGGCCGCACGCCTCCCTGGTCACCGTCGCGACCGAGCCCGACGGCACGCCGCTCTGCCTGATCTCGACGCTGGCGCAGCACACGCGGAACCTGCAGCGGGACCCCCGCGCCTGTCTCCTGTTCGACGGCACGGACGGGCTCGGCGACCCGCTCGAAGGCGGGCGCGTCAGCGTGTTCGGGCGCGCCGAGACCGCCGAAGACGAGACGGCGCGCCGGCGCTTCCTGGCCCGGCATCCGAGCGCCGAGGTCTATGTGGACTTCTCCGATTTCGCGTTCTACCGCCTGGCCGTGGAGGGCGCGCACTATGTCGGCGGCTTCGGCCGCATCCACGACCTGGCGCCCGAGGACCTGCTGACCGAGACCGCCGGCGCGGCCGAGCTGATGGCGGCGGAGGACGGCATCGTCCAGCACATGAACGAGGATCACGCCGATGCCGTCGCGCTCTATGCGACGCGCCTGCTGGGCGCGCCGGACGGCGCCTGGCGCTTCGTGGGCTGCGACCCGGACGGCTGCGACCTCATCCTCGGCGATCGGGCGCTCAGGCTGACGTTCCCCGCGCCCGTGGCGACGCCGGAGGAGGTCCGCGCGACGCTGGTGGCGCTGGTCCGGCAGGCCCGCGAGCGGCCTGCCTGAGGCCCAGCGCAGGGCTGCGGGCGCATGCTAGCGAGCTTGTCCGCTAGCATATAAACTTATAGACAAAATGACGGCTTGCCCGTTCGGCGGGGTTGCCTTAGCGTCCTCGGCCTCGCCCACGGGGGAGCACAGCGTGTTCAGAGACTTGCAGGTCGGCCCGCACGGCGCCGCTCTCACGGTCTTCGGGGTGGCGTGAGAGTGGCATTGGCGAGAGAGATGGCATGACGGGTACGGACGTCTTTCCCCTTCGGAATCCCGGCAAAATCTATCGCAACACGGGTTCGGTCGAGCTGATCGAGCTGGCGTTGCAGCGCGGGGAAGGCCGTTTGACGGCGGACGGCGCGCTGGCCGTCGAGACCGGTCATCACACCGGCCGCTCGGCCGCCGACAAGTTCACGGTCCGGGACGACAGGACCGAGGACACGCTCTGGTGGGACAACAACGCGGCCCTGTCCCCGGAGCATTTCGACGCGCTCTACGAGGACTTCCTGGCCCATGCCGAGGGCCGGGACCTGTTCGTGCAGGAGCTGCATGCGGGCGCCGACCCGGCACATCGCCTGACCGCGCGCATCTATACGGAGCTGGCCTGGCACGCGCTCTTCATCCGATACCTGCTGCGCCGGCCGGACGCGGCGGCGCTGGAGGGCTTCGAGCCGGAGTTCACGGTGGTCAACCTGCCGAGCTTCCGCGCCGACCCGGAGCGCCACGGCGTACGGTCCGAGACCGTGATCGCCTGCAACTTCTCCCGGCGCCTGGTGTTGATCGGCGGCACGTCCTATGCGGGCGAGACCAAGAAATCGGTGTTCAGCTATCTGAACTACCTGCTGCCCGAGAAGGGCATCATGCCGATGCATTGCTCGGCGAACCAGGGGCCGGACGGCGACTCGGCGGTGTTCTTCGGGCTCTCCGGCACCGGCAAGACCACGCTCTCGGCCGACCCGCAGCGCACGCTGCTCGGCGACGACGAGCACGGCTGGTCCGAGAGCGGCATCTTCAACTTCGAGGGCGGCTGCTACGCCAAGACCATCCGGCTGTCCCGCGAGGCCGAGCCGCAGATCTACGACGCGGTCAGCAGCTTCGGCGCCGTGCTGGAGAACGTCGTGTTGCGCGAGGACCGGACGCCGGATTTCGACGACGGCGCGCTCACCGAGAACGCCCGCGGCGCCTATCCGCTGAGCTTCATTCCCAATGCCAGCGCCGGCGGCCGCTCGGGCCATCCGCGCAACATCGTCATGCTCACGGCCGACGCCTTCGGCGTGCTGCCGCCCATCGCCAGGCTCTCGCCGAGCCAGGCCATGTATCATTTCCTCTCGGGCTACACCGCCAAGGTGGCCGGGACCGAGAAGGGCCTGCAGGGCGTGGAGGCCACCTTCTCGACCTGCTTCGGCGCCCCCTTCATGCCGCGCCACCCGAGCGTCTACGGCAATCTCCTGCGCGACCTGATCGCCGAGCACGGCGTCGACTGCTGGCTCGTCAACACCGGCTGGACCGGCGGCGGCTACGGCGTCGGCCACCGCATGCCCATCAATGTGACGCGGACGCTGCTCAACGCCGCCCTCTCCGGCCGTCTCGCCGGCTTCGAGATGCGCGTCGACCCGATCTTCGGCTTCGAGGTGCCGAAGGCGGTCGACGGCACCGAGGACACCATCCTCAATCCGCGCGGGACCTGGGCCGACACGGCGGCCTACGACGCCCAGGCGGCGAAGCTCGTCGAGATGTTCGTGCACAATTTCGAGAAGTTCGAGACCCATGTGGACCAGGACGTGCGCGCCGCCGCGCCCGCCCTGCGACAGGCTGCGGAGTAGACGCTTGCGCCGCCGCTCCGCCGGATCGCGCCTTTCGCCGCAAAGTTGACACGCCCCTGGGTTTCCCTCGGTTTCGACGTCCCCTCCTACCCTCGCGGAGCACGCCTCATGTCCGCCAGATCCCTGTTGGCTCTCCTGGCCGCCGCCGGTCTCGGCCTCTTCGCAACGCCTGCCGCCGCCGGCTCGTTCGATTGCAGCGTCGTCTACGACGAGTTCGACAGCCTGATGAACAAGAACTTCCTGATGAAGCCGGAGAGCTATGTCAGGGTGGTCAAGGACCGGCTGTCGCGCGCCGACTACAACGCCAAGCAGAAAGGCAAGCTGCTGCTGCGCCCCGCGCGCAAGGGCTGGGGCGTCGCCGTGGTGCAGACCAACCGCAACACCTGGGGCAAGTTCCTCTACACCTATGGCGGCCGCCGGGACACCCGCGGCACGCCGCTCCTGATCCTGCGCGACGTGACGCTCTACGGCCGCGTCGAGGACGGCAGCGCCCAGCGCGTCACGCGCGAGATCCGCGTCATCGCCACCCAGCGCGTCGACCTCGACAAGGGCCTCGCCGGCGAAGGCCCGGAAGCGGACATCTGGTTCCGCAACGTCGACGGCAAGACCGTCACCGTCGAAGCGGTCAACGGCGCCAAGCTCAGCTTCCCGATGGAATCGCTCTGCAAGTGATGCGTCTATCGTGAAAGGTCCCCACCCCACTCCCGTCATTCCCGCGAAAGCGGGAATCCATTGGCAGCAGCAGCAGAGCGAAGGCCTCGGACGGTGTAGCGCGAGAGGTTCAAGCTTGCACCGATAGTCTCTTCCGCAGGGCGAGGTGGAATGGATTCCCGCTTTCGCGGGAATGACGAAAAGAGGGAACGCCACGCCGTCGGCCTCTCCGCCCCGCGACATGACACGCTGCGCCACTTCGGCCGGACCGGCCCCGGATCACGGGGATGTGTTCTCGACGTGGGCGAAAGCTTCCGCTAAAACACCTCCCGGCGGCAAGCGGCCCGGGGTGGCGGCCCCTTGCGCAACAGGCGGCACTGCCTAAATAGCGGATCAAGCCTTCCTTCCGAATGGCGTCGGCCGAGCCGGCATCCCGCACGCAACGCCGCCAACCACCTCTGCACGTTAGCAACGCTACCGGGGACGAGCGGAAACGGACAGACAAGGAGACTGTTGATGCGTACCATCCTCGCAGGCCTGCTGGCCCTGACACTCGGCGCCTTCACGGGCGCGGGCGACGCGACCGCGGCCTCGATCGTCGGCGCCTGGAGCGGCGGCGGCACGATCAAGCTGGCCTCGGGCGGGACGGAAGTGGTCCGCTGCCGTGTCAGCTACAGCAAGGACACGGCAAAGACCTACGGCCTGTCTGCCGTCTGCGCCACCACGGCCGGAACGATCTCGCAGTCGGGCCGCGTCGTGAGGGTCAGGGGCAACAGCTATAGCGGCCGCCTCTACAGCAAAGAGTACAGCGTCTCGGGCAAGATCTTCATCTCGGTGCGCGGCAGCCGCCAGACCCTGACCGTGAACAGCCCCAAGGGCTCCGGCCGGCTGACCCTCAATCGTCGCCGCTAGAGCATGTCTCCCGAAAGTGGGTACCGGTTTCGGGAAAAAAGACATGCTTCAACAAAGAGCTAGAGCAATGGTGCGAATCAGAATGATCGCGACATGCTCTAGAGCCTTTTGACACTTACGTTGCGGCGCACGCGCCGCGGCGATACGAAGGGGCATGGGGAGCGTTAAGGGCGTTGTAGCGGCCGGACATCGGCTGACGGCCGAGGCGGCCGGGGAGATCCTGGCCGACGGCGGCAATGCGTTCGACGCGGCGCTGGCCGGCTTGGCCATGGCGTGCGTGCCGGAGGTGGTGTTCGCCTCGATCGGCGGCGGCGGCTTCCTGATGGCCCATGCGGCCGAGACCGGCAGGACTCAGCTCTTCGACTTCTTCGCCCAGACGCCGCGGCGCAAGCGCGCCGTGTCCGAGCTCGACTTCTACGAGATCACCGCCGATTTCGGCCCGGCGACCCAGGAGTTCCACATCGGCGCCGGCGCCACCGCCGTGCCCGGCTTCGCCCAGGGCCTGTTCGCCGTGCATGAGCGCCTCTGCCGGCTGCCCATGGCGCGCCTGGTGGCGCCTGCCGCCAAGGCGGCGCGCGAGGGCGTCGCCATGACCGA
>JAKSBI010000726.1 GCA_022361215.1 Hyphomicrobiales bacterium
GTAACAGAAACGACCAGTTTTTACAGCTGACCACTAATAGTTACAACTTACATCAAGATTTTGTGGATGAAAATTCCAAAAACAGTCATGTGATCTAATCTTGTGAAGCAAAACATAATGATTGTCAATTGATATCGCTGAAGGCTTTCAAACGTTTGCCTTAGTGTATTAACTATAAAACAGTTGAACAGTAAGCCAGTTCCTTGTTTGTATTGCTAACATGAGCAAGGTTTCTGGAATGAACATCACCAAAATAAAATTTCACCTCAGTTGATGGAAAATGTTGATTTTAGCAATAGACCTAGAGATTGAAAGTCAGGTAGTGGAGTCATTTAATATGGTATTATATGTACAGCAGAATGAGAACAACTCACAGTAAATCATTTTAGTTGGGCAATGTAATTTTAGTATGGCAAGCAACATACACTGTAACATTTGGCAGGATCTGTCCAATTAGTGCTAATTTACTCCAACTCTGCTATTGATGATTGCATTGAACTTTGAAACTTTTTCAGCAAGAATGAAGGAGTGCAATAAAGGTTGATTGATTGCTTGATTGATTGAATTATGCAACATTGGAGCGTTAGCTCATCCATACGCCATTCCTCGTGTGTGGCAAACCTTATGGATCAATTAGTCGTTGAATTGTACTTTTATTGTTTTTTTCAAAATGGCCAATCATCTGATTTTTGGCAATCTACACCATGTCAGTGACTGTAATCAGATTACTAGGGAATAATTGATCAGTCTTGCCCAGCATCAGTGTAGTAGGGCATGTAGTTCCTGGTGCTGTGGTTTGGCCTTGTATTGCAGGTTGGTGCTTCACATACAGTTAACCTCAGTGCACTTTTCCCCCTTGGCCAGAAGTGACTACAATTATGACTACCATCATCATTACAATTGTTAGCCATAAAATGTGCTTGTCATATGATGAAATGTTCTTCAAGGCTAAAAGTGTTTATTACTGCACTTACTGTTATAACGAAATTTGCAAGTTATCCTATCTAAGCCATTTTCAAACATAAACAAGCAGAAAGTATGAAAAGAAAAATTCTGTTTACTATTTTGAAATAACTCTTTGTTCCAGAGTGTTGTTACCATGGCAACATGATAGATTCCAGATCTCCCCAATGGTGAAGGCTTTTCTGGCCACCTTTGGCATTTCATTTTGATATTTACCAATTATTTGGTGCCTCGTCAGCGTAATGCACTTAAGTATACAAAGATGCCCGGTCAAGTTCATGGCCCTGTTTAATGTTTTTCAAGCTGAAAATCACAAAAATGTTGAAAACATGTTGGAAGGGACCGATCATACTTTCAAATATCCTAGATTAGTGGTTATGTCTTTTGAATAAATGAAAATTTGTTCTGCATCTGTCCAGCACATTTACTTTCCCGAGAGGGCAAAGATGTTAAGTTTGCTAATCAAGCTCAGAAATGTTATATTCACCACCCTTAGCTAAGCTTTTCAACCAGTCAGAATGTCCAATTGTTAAGTTCTGATGTCATCAGTTGATCATCTCCAGGTCGTGGCGGCGGCCGACCTCGAAGTCGTTGAAGTCATGGGCAGGCGTGATCTTGACGGCGCCCGAGCCCTGCTCCGGGTCGGCGTGCAGATCGGCGACGATCTGGAGGCGGCGGCCGACCAGCGGCAACAAAGCGTGCTTGCCGATCAGGTCCTGGTAGCGCTCGTCGTCCGGATGGACGGCGACGCCGGTGTCGCCCAGCATCGTCTCCGGACGCGTGGTGGCGACCACGATGAAGCGGCCCTCCTCGCCCTCGATCGGATAGCGCAGATGCCAGAGGTGGCCCTTGGTCTCGACCTGCTGCACCTCGAGGTCGGAGATGGCGGTCTCGAGCTTCGGGTCCCAGTTGACCAGGCGCTTGTCCTTGTAGATGAGCTTCTCGCGATAGAGATCGACGAACACCTTTAGGACGGCGCGGGACAGCCCCTCGTCCATGGTGAAGCGCTCGCGGGCCCAGTCGCAGGAGGCACCCAGCCGCTTGAGCTGGTTCAGGATGGTGCCGCCCGACTCTGCCTTCCACTCCCAGACGCGCTCCACGAACGCGTCGCGCCCCATCTCGCGGCGGCCGGGCTGCTGGAGCTCCATCAGCTGGCGCTCGACCACCATCTGGGTGGCGATGCCGGCATGGTCCGTGCCCGGCTGCCAGAGCACGTCCTTGCCGCGCATCCGCTCGAACCGCACCAGCACGTCCTGGAGCGTGTTGTTGAGCGCATGCCCCATATGCAGGGAGCCGGTCACGTTGGGCGGCGGAATGACGATGCAATAGCTCTCCGCATCCCGCGCAAGGCGGTCCGGCCGGCCGCAGGCGAAGGCGCCCGCCTCCTCCCAGCGACGATAGATATCCGCCTCGATCCCGGACGGCTGATAGGTTTTTTCAAGCATCTCCGGCGACGTCCGCTCAGGCCTCGTTCCCGCCGCGGTCGTAAGCCCAGCGGCCTTCGGCTGTCAACCTTGTCCGACCTGCAACGTTTACAGGCATACCTGCGCTGCGGGATGTCCGGCACACATGACAAAGCCGGAGCCTCCAGGCTCCGGCTTGTCGAAAGGCGAAACCGCCCGTGGACGACGGGCGCGCCGGCCCGTCAGCCCTTCTTCGTCAGGTCGGATGAAGCCAGCTCGTCTTTGACCGCATCCTCCAGGATGCGCTCCATATTATCGTCCAGCCATTCGCGCAGGACGGGCTTGAGCAGCTCCTTGACGGTGTCCTCGAGCGAGGACTTACCGCCGGACGCACTCTCCGCGGGCGCCTCCATCGGCATCGCGTCTCCGGCGATCGCCGCGCTCGGCATGGCGGTAGCGACCACCTCGCCGACGACTTCCAGGGCCGGCACTTCGGGCTCGATCTCCGTAACCTCCGCCGGCGCCTCCTCGGCCACCGGTGCCGGTTCGAGCACGGACAGATCCTGCGCCACCGGCTCGGGATCGCTCAACGCCGCTTCGAGCGCGGCCGCCGGGTCGGCAATGGCGTCCGCCGGGTTGTCGGCCTGAAACTCCATGGTCAGGCCTGCATCCGGAACCGGCTCGGGCTCCGCACCGACGGGCGGCATCTCCGGCACTGGCGGGATGGGGATCTGCGGCTCGGCGGCCGCTATGCTCTCCATACTCTCCGGCCCGGGGTCGGGCGCCGGGCTTGCCGGCGCGGCTTCCGCCACCGGGTCGTCGAGAACCAGTCCATGACCCGCCAAATCCGAGGCGAAGGATGGCTCGCCGGGCGCTGCCGCAGCCGCATCCGAGGGCATCTCAGCTTGCTGCTGCACGCCACCGATATCGCCGTCGAGAGCCGCGGCTGCAGCCGCCAGATCGGGCACGGCCGCCAGCTCCGCCTCCGGCGCAATCGGTGCCTCGGGCGCCGCAGGCTCCATCTCTGGAACCGACGCCTCCGGCGCCGGTTGAGACGGAAGCGACAGATCAACCGGCTCGTCAATCACCGGCAGCACCTCGGGCTCCGCGGCTTCCGGCACCGCGAGATCAGCCATGCCGGCACTTACATCCATGGCCGGCGCGCTGGCCTCCGCTCCAGCATCCGGCAGCATGGTTGCATCCACGGCAGCAACGTCGACGGCTGCCGCCTCAGCGCCAAGCGCCGGCTCCGCCGACATCTCGGCGTCGACGGCCGCGGGTTCCGCCTCGAGCGCCGCAGTCACAGTGGCCGGCGCGGGCGCCTGCTCCGCCGGTTCCGGCGGCAGCTTGAGCTCCGGTGGCGTGGCAACGTCCGCCTCGGTCAGCTCCAGAATATCCTCTTCCTTCGGCTTTGGTGCGGCTTCCGCCGGCGCCTCCGCGCCCGTGCCCAGGGCCTTGGCAATGTCATCCGCCAGATTGTGCTCGGCAGGCGCCGCTGGACCTGGCTCAGCCGGTGCGGAACCCTCCTCTTTCGCTCCGACATCCGCTTCGTCGTCGGCGATGATCCGGCGTATCGACGCCAGAATCTCGTCCATTGTTGGTTCCGGAGCCTGTTCCGTACTGCTCATTTTATGATGTCCTCTGCCGCCCCTTTGAGTCCCGCGCCGTTCGATCACTCGATGGTTGAGTACCTTAGCATAAGGTTAATCCGCAAGTCTCGCCCGGCACCGATGGGACTGCCTCAAGGCCTTGATTTATGGTTAACGTCCCGCGCTTCCGGCCACTTTTCGTGTCCTGAATTTCAGTCCGACCCGTCCCTGCGGAGGGCCGGATATCCGCGAAGCCGAATCGGTTCTACCAACCGCAGGTTGCAGGGCTGTACGTCGTCCGGCTCGTCTATCTCTTCCGATACTCGCCGCCGCCGCCGGGCCGCAGGCCGAAGAACTTATGCTTGACCTTGCGATAATGCTCGGTGGGATCGTAACGCGCCACGGACAGATTCAGATTGAGCGAGTCGAGCCGACCGACGGCCTGCAGCAGCGTATACTCGGCCACGACCTTGTCGCGCTTGGACGTCACCAGGTCGACCTGCGAGTCCAGAAGCTCCTGCTCCGCATCGAGAACATCCAGCACGGTGCGCTGACCGACCTTCTCCTCTTCGCGCACGCCATTGAGCGCGATGGTGTTGGCGCGAACCTGAGCCTGATCCGACTGGATCTGCGCGCGGGCCGCCACCAGGCGCCCCCATCCGGCAACCACATCGGCCTGTGTCTGCACCCGCGCCTCGTCGATCTCGCGCTTGCGCTGCGCGACCGTCTGATGCGCCTGACGAACGCGCGCCGCCACCTCGCCCGCCTGATAGAGCGGCACCGTGACGCGGCCCACATAGCGCGATTCCTCGCGGGACTCCACGGACTGCGACGTCTCGTAGCGCCGCTGATACTGGGCCTCGAAGCTGACCTCGGGCAGCAGCTCGCCCTTGACCTGTTTCACCGCATAGCGCGCGGCTTCCTCAATGAACAGCGCCGAGGCGATGGTGGGGTTCTCGCTGTCGCCGATGGAGAGTGCGCTATCCAGCGATCGAGGAAGCAGGCTCTCGATCGGCGGCGGATCGCTCACATTGCTCGGCGGATGCCCGATCACGCGCTCGTAAGCGGCCCGGCTGGTTTGAAGATTGGATCTGGCCAGGCTGAGATCCGACTTGGCGCCTGACAGCCGTGCCTCGGCCTGGGCCACGTCCGTCTTGGTGACCTCGCCGACCTCGAAGCGATCCTTCGTCGCCTTGAGCTGTTCGGCCAGGACTTTGACGTTGTTCTCGCGCAAACGCACGATCGCCTGGTCGCGCACGACATCCATATAGGCGGTGACGCCATCGAGCAGGGTCGCCTGCTCCACCGTGCGCAGGGTCTCCCGGCCGGCGCGCACATTAGCCTCGGCCTCGCGAACCGCGTTGAGCGTCCTGAGCCCACGGAAGACCGGCTGGTTCAGAGTGAAGGCATAACCCGTCGGTCGTGTCTTACCGTCGGCGAAGACCGATCCCACACCTCCCGCCGCCGCCGACAACTCGACATTGTCGCGCTGAACCCCGGTATCGCCGGTGGCCTGGATGGTAGGGCGGTAGCCAGACTTGGCTCGCGGCACCCCCTCATCGGTGGCCCGCAAAGCCGCACGCTGGGCTTTGAGAGTGGGATTGGTGACATAGGCGTGAGCGAGCGCTTCGTTCAGGCTTTCCGCCGCTGCCAGAGTCGGCGTCAATCCGAGCGCGAACGCCGCTAAGAGAGCTGTCAAGTTACGCTGAGAGGCCATCGACCCCGCTTCGCCCCGTTCGGTCACAGTTACGCCAAGCCTCTGACTGAGCGCCGCCCGCTTCCGCAACACTTTTCCGATGGTGTTGCCGCCCCCCAATTGTCGTTATCGGCGGCCGCCAGAGGCCAATGTGATTCCACGAAGGAGGATAAGGGCATCCGGCACGGCCACAAAGGTAATTCTCAAACGTGGCCGCATTCGGTTCCCGGACTGTGTGAATTTGGCAACAGTTGCCGGCTCGCCGCAGCGGGAAACGCGGCGGAACTGCTCTGGACGACAACAAAAGACAATCCCGGCCGCCTCGGCGACCGCACGCCTGACCGGAGCTTTTATGTGGAGCTATGCAAAGAGGCGGACGACGTCAAAGTGGTTCCCGAATGACATCGCCCGCCCGTGAGAGTATGTCTGGCCAACCGGCGTACTGGCTGACTCGACATGCCGGGGAGTATGTCCGCAAATTCGACCAAATGCAATCCTCAATTCGATCAGTATTGGAATTTCATCTGCTGGGAACGCAAAAAGAACGACATTGATTTACTGAAATCAAATTAATATTAATTAGTATAAAACCATCGAGAGAAATCATGTATTTGCAATATTGCTTTATCTGAGATTTTTATTTCTGACTATGTGCTGGTCGATAGGCAGCTGCCATTCGGCAGCGGCTGGCCGTAGATTTCAAATCTGACCCTAGAGCGCCATTTACACGTATACAGTATTGTGTGCCGCACAACTCAACTATAGGTTGAAATGCGTGCCATTTTGCCCTGCGGCGACCACATCCGGCTCCAGTTTGCCCAAAACTGCTCATTCAGCAGGCGCATAGAGCCAGAATCACATGTTCCGCATGCCGACAATAACGGCGCGCCTACGCACAATCGCAGCCACGTCACCGAAAGCGCAACCGCCTGCGACATAGACGGATTCCGTGCGCCGCACTCCACCTCAGGACTCGCGGAAGGCGCGTGACATGCTGTCGATGATCGGCTGGGTTAGATATTTGAAAAAGGTCCGCTGGCCCGTCTTTATGTAGACTTCGGTGGGCATGCCCGGGGTCGGGTTGAAAGAGTCTACCTCCGAAGCTCTGCCGGCGTCGAGGCGAATGCGCGCGACGTAGACGTCCTGCTGCGCCAGCCTCCCCTTCTTGTCGTCGGGCAGGGTGTCGGCCGAGACGTAGATCACCTTTCCGGGAATCATCGGCGTAATGCGCTGGCTGAGCGCCGTCAGCCTGATATACGCCTCCTGCCCCTGGCGCACGTTGTCGATGTCCTGCGGTCGGATCTGAGCCTCGATGATCAGCTCGTCGCGCACCGGAAGCAGCTCGAGAATGTCCTTGCCCGGCTCGATGACGCCGCCCGACGTGTGATAGCGCATCTTGACGACGATGCCCTTGACCGGCGCGTTCAGATCGATCCGCTCGACCACATTGCGCGCAGCCCTGATCTGCTCCCTGACGTCCTTGAGCTCGGACTCGACGTCGTGCAGCTCCTCGACGGCTTTCTGAACCTGAAGGTACTTCGTGCGCGTGATCTGCCGCTCGGTGCGCGCGATCCGCTCCTTGACGTCGCCGATCTCGGCCCGCAAGCGGCCTGCCTCGCCGCGCAGGCGCGCCTCGGAGCGCTGGAGCGCCAGGATCTCGGACTTTCGCAGCAGGCCCTTTTCGTGGAGCGCATTCTTGCTCTTCAGCTCTTCGGCGATGAACGCCAACTGCTCGCCGATCGCCTTCAGCTGAGCCTCGGAGCCGGTCATCCGCTCCCGGAATGCGGCAATCCCCTGCTTCAGAACGGCGATCTCGCTCGTCAGCTTGTCCTGGCGCGCGCGAAACGCAAGCTGCTGCGTATCGAGAATCGCCTTGATATCCGCATCGGACGCCAGGGCGGTCAGGCTCTCGGGAAACGCAAGCTCCGACTTGAACTGGGCTTCCGCGCGCAGGCGCGTCTGCGTGGCCTTCTGACGTGAATAGCGCAAGGTCAGCCGGCGCAGCTTGGCTTTCGGCGCCGTCTCGTCCAGCCGGATCATGGTCTGACCGGCGTCGACGAGATCCCCCTCCCGCACCAGAATCTCGCGGATGATGCCACCTTCCAGATGCTGGATGATCTTATTCTGTCCCGTAGCCACAAAGGATCCGGGCGCCACGACGGCGCCGTCGATCGGCGCCGTGCTGGCCCAGGCGGCGAAGCCGAAGACGGCCACCACGAGCACGCCGAATCCGAGAAAGCTCGGTGTCCGGATGTTCCTCGGCACGTCCTTGTACCAGAGCTGAACCTCCTTCGAGTGCTGTGTCGTGAGGGACATGAGCTGTTCCGTTCCCGTTCAATGAGCGCGTCGGCCACCTTCGCTCGGTCGATACGACATGTATCTCCTGTCTCGGCCGCAGGTCCAGGATCAGGGACTGACCGTACCCGAGCCGTTGGCCCGACGCTTCGGCGGCAGCGCCGCCTTGGCATTGCTGCGCCGGGCCACGATTTCATCGCGCGTTCCGATCGCCTCGATACATCCTTCCTTGAGCATCATGATCTTGTCGACGCTCTTCAGCAATGAGGGGCGCTGCGTCACCGCAACGATGCTGATCTCTTTCTCCTTGGCGCGCAGCAGCGCATCGGCGAGCGCCCTCTCGCCGGGCGCGTCGAGGTTCGAGTTCGGCTCGTCCAGCACCACCAGCCGGGGCTCGCCGAAGAAGGCTCGCGCCAGGGCGATGCGCTGCTTCTGCCCGCCGGACAGCGGGCTGCCGTCCATCGCGATCTGCGTCTCGTAGCCTTGCGCGAAATCGGCGATCATCTCGTGTACGCCGGCGAGCTCGGCCGCGTCGAAGATGCTCTCATCCGTGGCGTCCTCGCGCATGCGCGCGATGTTCGCCTTGATGGACGCCGGGAACAGCTCGACATCCTGCGGCAGGTAGCCGACGCTTTCGCCGAACTGGCGCGGATCCCAGTTGCGCAGATCCATCTGGTCCAGGCGCACGTTGCCCGCCGTTGGCGTCAGGGAGCCGACGATCATGCGCGCCAGCGTCGACTTGCCGGCGCCGGACGGGCCCACGATGGCCAGCGACTCGCCCGGCTCCAGAGAGAACGAGACGCCGTTCAGGATGACCCTCTTGGTCGGCGGCGGAACGTAGAGCAGCCGCTCGACGTCGAGCCGTCCCGTCGGCCGCGGCAACTGCAGCCGCTCCAGGTTCAAGGGCGAGCTCTTCAGCAGCTGCTTGATCCGGCCATAGGCCGCGCGCGCCTGTATGAAGCCGCGCCAACCATCGATCGTCCCCTCGACCGGCGCGAGCGCGCGGCTGCCGACGATCGAGGCGGCGATGATCATGCCGCCGGTGAGCTGGCCGTCCAACGCAAGCATCGCGCCCCAGCCGAGCACCGCAACCTGCGTCGCCAGCCGCACGAACTTGGACAGGCCCGCGGTGACGATGTTGCGGTCCTGCCCGACAACCTGCGCCTTGAGCGAGTCCGCCGTCTCGCGGCCCCACAGCTGGACGCCCTCTCTGATCATGCCCATGGCATTGAGCACTTGGGCATTTCGGGAGAGCGCGTCGGCCTGGTAATTGGCGCGCATGCTGAACGCATTGGCGCGCGCGAACGGCAATGCCGTGATCTTCTGGTTCACCAGCCCGATGACCAGCAGCGCCAGGCCGGCGCCGGTGATGATGAAGCCGAGCTGCGGGTGGATCAGGAACACGACCACGAAGAAGACCGGCGCAATGGGCGCGTCGAACATCTGCAGCAGCACGGAGCCGGTGATGAACGAGCGAAGCTGCTGCAGGTCGCTCAGCGCCTGGAATTCCTTGTTGGAGCCGGCATCGGAGACCTTTGCCGCCGCGCTGAGGACCGGCGCCCCCAGCTTGCACTCCATTTCCGTGGCAACGCGCAACAGCACGAAGCGCCTGAGCATGTCCAGTATGACATGTACGGCCAGCGCGCCGATGACGATGCCCGTCAGGATGACCAAGGTGTCGATGCTGCGGCTCGTCAGCACGCGGTCCGAGATCTGAAACAGATAGATCGGTATCGCCAGGAGCAACAGGTTGACGAACAGCGAGAAGATCCCGACAGTCACCAGACCGCGCCGGCAGGCCGCCAGGCCCTTGCCCAGAACGTCGCGAAAATTGGGGTCGCTCGACCGCTTGAGCAGGGGCGCGGAGCCGCCGCCCCGACCGCCGTCGCCGCCGGCCGCAGAGCCATTGCTTTTGCGCGACCCGTTGGGCCCTGTCTTGCCGTTCAGCGGTCCGCGTGCCTCGACGCCCCCCGGTTCGGATGTGCGATCGCGGGCCGTCTCGGGGGCCCTGCTCTCGTCTCTGGCTTCGCGCTCGGGCGCCTTCGCCTCTACCGGCTTGTCGTCCTCAGGCTTCGCCGTCTTCGTCTCCGACGGCGCGGGGCCGACGTCCTCGGAGACTGGCTCCGGCTTCGCCTCAGTGCCGCTGCGCGTCTTGGCCTCTGCCGGCTTGGCCGACATGTCCTCGGCGGGTTTGGCGGCGTCTGCCTTCGCAGGAGCCGCGCCGGCGTCCTTGGAGGCGGATTTCCGCTTCGGTTTCGCCTGAGCCTCGCCGCGAGTCTTGGCCTTTGTCGACGTACCGTCGACAGGCTCCGCGTCCTTTACCGCCGCAGCCCCGCCGCTTCCGGGCGCGGCGTCGGCAGCCGTCTCAACCGGCTGCCGGTCCGGCGTCGGCTCCTGCCCGTTCAAGTCGGCGGCGGCGGCGCCATTGGGGGACGAACGGCGCCGAGGCGCCGCTTTGCGCGATCCGCGCACATCGCCTTCGGCTGTATCGACCGGCGGCTTCGCGTCTGCAGCAGGGCCTGCCGCGGCCTCTGCGGCTGCGCCGTTGGAGGCCGAAGGCTCCTCCTTGGCCCTGCCGTTGCTGCGACCGCGCGCGTGACCGTCCGCCGCTGTCGAGGATGGCTTGCCATCTGCATCGGACTTTGCGCCTGCGCCACGGGCGGCGCCGTTGGCGTCAGCGCGCGCTTTGGACCGCTTGGCGCCGGCCACCGTGACATTGGCATCTCCTGCGGCCGTCGCGGCGCCGTCCGCAGCCGTTTCGGCCTCGGCTGACGGGATAGGTGGAGGCTCGGCCGCGCACAGCTTTGGGCCTGCCGGCCGTTCGCTCTTCTCTATGGCGCCCTGCGCCCGGGTCTGGGCCGCTTTTCGGCGCAGCTCCTGCTCCAGCACCTCGACGCGCTTGCAGATGGACTGGACCTTCGACCGCCGGCCCGACGTCGGACCGTCACGACGCAAC
>JAKSBI010000573.1 GCA_022361215.1 Hyphomicrobiales bacterium
GAATGATCGCGACAGGCTCTAGGTGCTCGTCGCGCCCGAGTCACGGCCCCGGACCGCAATCGCCGCTTCCGCAACGCCCGCGCTCCTGGCATTCTCGCCTGCGCCATGACCACCCCATACGCAATTTTCGGAGCGCGCCGTCAATGACCGAGACGGTGAGCCTGCGCGTCAACGGAGCGGCCGTCGACGTCGCCGCCCCGGCGAGCACGCCCCTGCTCTACGTGCTGCGCAACGACCTCGGCCTCAGGGGCACGCGCTTCGGCTGCGGCGAGGGCACCTGCGGAAGCTGCACCGTCCTGGTCGAGGGACGCGCCGTGACCGCCTGCAACACGCCACTGGAGGCCGTCGCCGGCGGGAGCGTCGAGACCGTGGAGGGGCTGGCCGACGGCGACGCTCCGCACCCGCTGGTCGCCGCCATCGTCGCCGAGCAGGCGGGCCAGTGCGGCTACTGTCTGACCGGCATCCTGATGCGCGCCAAGGCGCTGCTGGACGAGACGCCCCATCCGGACCGCCCCCAGATCGCCGCCGCGCTCGACGGCAATCTCTGCCGCTGCGGCGCCCACGACCGCATCATCCGGGCAGTCGAACGCGCCGCCGGGGGCGGCGAGCCATGAGCGCGCCCCCGCCTTCGCAGAGCCTTCTCGACAACCCACTGGTGAGCGAATGGCTCGACTTCGACCGGGACGGTGTCGTGCGGCTGCGGACGGGCAAGGTCGAGATCGGCCAGGGCATCCTCACGGCCCTGGTGCAGATCGCGGCGGACGAGCTGGACGTGGCGCCGGAGCGCATCGAGGTTGTGTCCGGGGACACGCGCCAGGGCCCGGTCGAGGCGGCCACCACCAGCAGCCTGTCGATCCAGGTCGGCGGCAGCGCCGTGCGGCAGGCAGCCTCGGCCGCGCGCCGCCTCCTGCTCGCCGAAGCCGGCAAGCTGTTGCAGTCGGAGGCCCGCGCCCTCGTCGTCGAGGACGGTCTGGTGCATGTGGACGGCCGCGCCAGCGACCTGACCTACTGGTCGCTCGCGGGCGACGTCGATCTCGGCGTCCCCGCAGCCGAGCACGCCGCGCCGAAGGCGGTTGCGGACCGGCGGCTGGTCGGCATCTCGCTCCCCCGCATCGACCTCGGCGAAAAGGCGGCCGGGCCGGCCTTCGTCCACGATCTCGTCCTGGAGGGCATGCTGCATGGCCGTGTGCTGCAGCCGCCATCGCCTTGGCGCCGACTGGCGGAGATCGACACGGACGCACTCGCCAACTTGGCCGACGGCGTCGAGATCGTCAGGGACGGCTCGTTCCTCGGCGTCATCGCCGAACGCGAGGACGTGGCGGCGCGTGCGATCGCCCGCGCGGGCGAGCTGGCCGTCTGGACGCCCGGCGAGGAAGCGCCGGCGGATCCCGTCGCGGCCATCGCCGCCACCGACGCCGCGCCCGAGGTCATCCACACCGCCGGCGACGCCGGCTCCGCCGAGGGCCGCCGCATTGCCACGACCGTCTCACGGCCCTTCATCGCCCACGCCTCGGCCGCCCCCTCCTGCGCCGTCGCCACCTGGCGGGACGGACGCCTCGAGGTCCGATGCCACAGCCAGGCCATCTACGGCGTGCGCGACGCGCTCGCGGTCGTGTTCGGGCTCGGACCGGAGGCCGTCGACGTCATCCACATGCCCGGCGCCGGCTGCTACGGCCACAACGGCCAGGACGACGTCACGCTGGATGCGGCGCTGCTCGCCCGCGCCGTGCCGGGACGGCCCGTGCGCGTGCTCTGGAGCCGCGCCGACGAGTTCGCGGTCGCCCCCATGGGTCCCGCCATGGTGACCCGCGCCGAAGCGACGGTGGACGCGGCCGGCCGCATCCAGGCGCTGATCGTCGACGTCGCCAGCCAGCCTCACGTGCGCCGGCCGGGGCGCGGCGGCACCGTCAACATGCTGGCCGCCGAGCGGCTGGACAGCCCCTTCCCCTCCGCCACGCCGGACGACGTGCCCGTGGAGCGCGGCGGCGGCGCGGACCGCAACGCGGTGCCGCTCTACGCAATCCCGAACCTGCATGTGGCCAAGCGCATCGTGCGCGACCTGCCCTACCGCACCTCGTCGCTGCGCGGCCTCGGCGCCTTCACCAACGTCTTCGCCCTCGAGACCTTGATGGACGACGTAGCGGCGGAGATCGGGGCGGACCCGGTGGCGCTGCGCCTGGACCATCTGAATGATGCCCGCGCCCGCGCGGTGATCGAGCGGGCGGCCGCGGCCTGCGGCTGGCCGGGCGAGCAAGAGGACGGCGCGGGCCTCGGCCTCGGCTTCGCGCAATACAAGAACCGCAGCGCCTACTGCGCCGTCGCCGCGCGCGTGGAACTCGACCGCGACGTCCGCATCACCCACGCCTGGGCCGCCGTCGACGCCGGCGAGGCCATCAACCCGGACGGCATCGCCAACCAGATCGAGGGCGGCATCGTGCAGGCGGCGAGCTGGACCTTGAAAGAGGCGCTGCGCTTCGAGGGCGACGCGGTCGTGACGCGAGACTGGGAGAGCTATCCGATC
>JAKSBI010000802.1 GCA_022361215.1 Hyphomicrobiales bacterium
CCGCAAGTCCGAGGGCCAGACCTACGACGTGACGCTGACCATTGCGCCCGAGGTCACCTTCAGGAAGGGCCGTGCCGCCAAGGCGCAGATCAACTGGGGCGATATGGACGCGCCGGCGCTCGCCTATGGCGTGATCTGGCCCGGCGCCAGGCTCGACAACAACCTGAACGTGCTGGAAGGTCAGGTCGTGACCATGATCAACGCGTTCATGACCGGCAAATGCAAGGAAGTGGCCGACGAGCTGCCGAGCCGGAAAAAGGCCCAATAGGGCAAACGAGATGTTAAGGCCCGCGGCCTAGCCTGGGCCCGTTCGCGTAACCGGACCCTTGAGTATCATGAGTGATGTCGGCCTTCCCCACGAAGCCGGGTCCCGCCGGGGCCAGCTCGCGCTGCCTGCGGGCCTGACGGCATCGGCGCTCTTTCTCGGCATCGACTACGCGATCCTGTTTACCTGCCTCTACGCACCGCTCTGCATCGGGCTGCTGCGCCGGCGCCAGACCCGGCATGCTGGCGGCGACGATGCTTCGCGTGTCTTTCTGTCGAAGGATCTGCCGCGTGCGGCGCTCGGGCTTCTCGCCCTGCTGATCGTCTTCGACCTGCTCGGCGGCGGTGGGGTCGTGCACGGCCAGGCGCGGGAGACGTTCGGCCTGCCGGCAGTGGCCACGAAACCTCTGGTCGGCCTCTTTCTGGAGCAGCAGAGCCGGCTTCGGATCGCGGCGGAGGCCTATCCGGCGTTCCTGCTCTGGGCCGTCGCCACAGCGGGCTCCGTCGCCCTGGCGTTCTGGTCGTTGACCGGCCTGCGACCGCGACCGCCGAGTCAGGACGGCAGTGTCGGCGCGGGCCGCGCCTCCAATCTCTCCTGGCTCGGGGCGGCCTTTCTCTGTCTCCCGCTGCTGGGGCTTGCGACCGGAATGGGCGCGGCCTTTTTCGGGCGCGCCTGGATGTTCTGGCTTTGGGGTCTCGGCCTGCTGGTGCCCCTGTTTCTGCCGTCTCTGGCGACGGCGGGGCCGCGCGCCGTCGCCTGGTACTGGCGGGGCATGGCGCTCTGCGGCCTCAGCGCCGCCCTGGCCTGGGTGTTGCTGCCCGGGGCTTGAAGTTCACTCGCCAACGCCGATATTGCGCTCAGCGCGCCGTTGTCGTCTTGACAA
>JAKSBI010000855.1 GCA_022361215.1 Hyphomicrobiales bacterium
ACCGAGTCGGGCCCCGAGTCCTTGCGGATCTGGAGCATCTTGTCGCCGATCTCGTCGATCGCCTGGTCCCAGCCGATCTTCTTCCACTTGCCGCCTTCGAGCTTGGTCGGATATTTCAGCCGCCGCTCGCCATGGGCATGCTCGCGCACCGATGCGCCCTTGGCGCAATGGGCGCCAAGATTGAACGGGCTGTCGAACCCGGGCTCCTGCCCGATCCAGACGCCGTTCTGCACTTCGGCCAGAACCGTGCACCCCACCGAGCAGTGCGTGCAGACCGATTTCTTGATCTCGATCTTCCCGCCGGCCGGGGATGCCGCCTGAGCTTTGGTCACCATGCCGCCGCGCATGCTCGACGCAGCGGCGATGCCGCCGATGGCCAGACCGGAATTGCGCAGAAACGCGCGCCGGTCGACGGTGCCACCTGTCAGCTCGTTTAGGGCAGACGACAAACGGGGGCCATTCGCTACCCCGTCCATCTTCTTCCTGAGCATCGCTTCCTCCTTCAGTGAGAGCTCCCGGGATCGGGAGCCGGGACCCCGCTCACGCGGGGCGGTAACGACCTAGAACCGCGCCAGGCGGTAATAGGCTTTGACGTGTTCGGTCTCCGAATAGAGACCGTCCTTGTCGTCGGACGCCGTCTTGGCTTCCGCCGCTCCCTGACCTGCCACCAGGGCCGCGCCGCCGGCGACGGTCCCAAGCCCGGCAAGCCGCAGGAAGCTGCGGCGATCCGCAACGGCTTTGTCTTGGCTTTGCTTCATGCTCTGCCTCCTTTGAATTGACGGGCGGCCAATCGCTACACCCGCCTTCCCCACCTCCTCAGGTCATCGAGAACGCCGTCTCTTCGATATCCACGAAAAGACGGCCGATGGTGCCCAGGGCCGCGTAGAGAACCGATGACTTCGCGGCTTCCAGGTCCGCGAAGAAATGTCCTGTCCAGGTCGCGATATGCGACTCGAAGAATGTCTTCTGCCGCGCCAGGTCGGCCGGCGGACCGAAGCTGCCGCGGATCAGGCCGGCCATCATCTCCATCAGGGCCGCCACGTGATCCTCCGGCTCGTTGACGTCGGCGCTGCGCTCGATGCCGAGCCTCGCCATGTCGTCGCGCAGCTTGGCCAGGGGCTTCTCGTTCAGGAAACCCGTCAGATAGTAGGATCCGAACGGCACCAGCTCGCCGCGCCCGATCCCGATGAAAAGCTCCTGATATTCCTGTGCGGCCGCCTCCGCGTCCGTGCGCGCGCACAGATGCGCGAACGTCTGCACGGCCTTGCCGAGCTCGCTCTCGTCGCCGGACATGGCGGCGGCGGCGGCCAGCGCCTCACGGTCGGGCGGCCCCGCCAGAAGACGCGCCAGCAGGCCGTACACATGCGCGCGCAACTCGTCCTCCGGGGCCAAGCTGCTCGCCGCCACGACCTGCGCCTCTCCTAAAGGCATCGTGCTGTTTCGTCCTCCCTAGCGGCCGAAACGCCACACCTGCGACCAGTTTGCGTCCCACCGCGCACGAAGGCAACGGGGGACTTTGCATCCGATCGAAAAACTACTTTTCACCAGGTAAAGGAATGTGTCAATGGCGGCCGATCCGACATCGGATCGGTAACTGCGCACCTCACGCCGTTCGCCCGGAAACCGCCGGTTCCGCCCGGCTGGGCGGACCGGTGGCCGCACCGGCGCATGACAGCGGCCCGCATCGCGTTTCAGGCGTCCGGTCCGGCCCTTCGCCGCCCGCGCACCACCCCCCAACGGCGCGCGGGATTGTCGCGACGGCCTGCGACAGGTACAACAGAACCCAAGTTTACTGCAGATTCCTGCGTCTTCGAGGAGCTCAACGTGTCATGACGCTCGAAACCGTCACGCCTGCCACGCAATCCGACCTGATCGATCCTTTCGGTCGTCACATCACCTATGTGCGGGTCTCGGTCACCGACCGCTGCGATTTCCGCTGTGTCTACTGCATGGCGGAGGACATGACGTTTCTGCCGAAACGGGACCTGCTGACGCTGGAGGAGCTGGACCGGCTGTGCTCGGCCTTCGTGGCGCGGGGGGTGCGCAAGCTGCGCATCACCGGCGGCGAGCCGCTGGTGCGCAAGAACATCATGTGGCTGTTCCGCGCGCTCTCCCGGCATCTGGGCAGCGGCGCGCTCAAGGAGCTGACCCTCACCACCAACGGCAGCCAGCTCTCGCGCTTCGCCGAGGAGCTCAGCGATTGCGGCGTGCGGCGGGTGAACATCTCCCTCGATACGCTGGACCCCGACAAGTTCAAGGCCATCACCCGCTGGGGCGACTACGACAAGGTGATGGCCGGCATCGACGCCGCCCAGGACGCCGGGCTCCACGTCAAGATCAATGCGGTGGCGCTGAAGGGCGTCAACGAGCACGAATATGACGAGATGATCCGCTGGGCCCACGGCCGCGGCATGGACCTCACCTTGATCGAGACCATGCCGCTCGGCGAGATCGACGGCGACCGGACCGACCAGTACCTGCCGCTCTCCATCGTCCGGGCCCGCCTCCTGGACGACTGGACGCTGACGGACATTCCCTACAAGACCGGCGGGCCGGCGCGCTATGTGGAGGTGGCGGAGACCGGCGGCCGCATCGGCTTCATCACGCCGATGACGCACAATTTCTGCGAGTCCTGCAACCGGGTCCGCGTCACCTGCACGGGAACGCTCTATATGTGCCTGGGCCAGGAGGACGCCGCGGACCTGCGCGCGCCGCTCAGAGCCAGCGAGTCCGACGAGCCGCTGCAACGGGCCATCGACGAAGCCATCGAGCGCAAGCCCAAGGGGCACGATTTCGTCATCGACCGCCGCACGCACACGCCCGCGGTCTCGCGGCACATGAGCGTCACGGGCGGCTGAGGCCGCCCCGGGCGGGCCCGCCGGACCGCTGCAAGGCGCCGCTGTCCGATTCCGGCCGTGCCGTTCGGCTTTTCTTAAGTTTCGGCGCTCCAGCCGCATTCGACACAGTCGAATGTATCGGTTTCCCCGTTCGGGCCAGATCGCCCTGCCCGCCCTAACCGGCCATTAAACACTTTCATTTCCGAGAATTTTACTCGGGGGTCTTAGATTCCGCATGTTGGTCGGTGGAAAAAGCCAGGCAGTCATCGGGAAACTGCAATGCGTTCCTGGTCTATGCAAAGGACCCCCTTCGGTCGAGATGCGGCGGCAATGCTGGGCCTCCTGCTGTTCGGATGCGCGGTCCTCTATGCCACGAACATGACGTCGCGCAGCGTCGTCGACTCGATGCTGCATTCCGAGGCCAAGGACGTCACCCGCGGATGGCTGAACCGTGCGGAGTGGGAGCTGTTCAAGCTCACGGAGGTCTTCGCCACCGGCTCGCTCAGGGCCATCGATGTGGACCATCTGCCCGATACCGCGCCGGGCGACCGCGTCTTCCGATACGAGCTCTACGACCGGACGGGCGGCCTGATCTATTCGACAGGGGTCGGCGGCCTCTCGGCGGAGACGCCGCCGCGGAGCTTCGTCATGGCTTCGGTCACGGCGGCCTCGAAGGAGCTGAAATCCAGCCTCCGCGACGGATATGCGGCCAAGGAGGACGGCCGCACGCGCACCCAATACGCCCTGGTCGCCAAGCCCTATCCGCCGTTGGGCGACAGCGTCGGCACGATCGTCGCCTATGTGGACCAGACCAAACAGGCGCAGCTCCTGACGAAATCGCTGAAATTCGTCGCCGCGGTGACGGCGGCGCTGATCCTGCTGGCCATTCTGGTCCCCTCGCTCCTGGCCTTCTTCAAGATCCGCGAGCGCTGGAAGGCCCAGGCCCATATCCAGTATCTCTCCGACAACGACAAGCTGACCGGCCTGCTGAACAGAAGCTCGTTCGGACGCGAGCTGGAGGCGAAGCTCGAGCTGCGGCGCGAGAGCGGCGGCGGCATCGCGGTCATCGCCATCAACGTCGATCGGTTCAAGGACGTCAACGACTCCATGGGGCACGCCGCGGGCGACTCGATTCTGCGCTGCGTCGCGGAGCGGCTGCGCACCAATATCGGCGCCGAGGACGTGGCCGCGCGGCTCGGTAGCGACGAGTTCGTGGTGGCGCTGAACGATGTGCGAGGCCCGGTGGAGATCGTCGGCACCGTGCAGCGCCTGCGGGACGCGCTCGGCAGCTCCTATTGGGTGGACGGCCAGGAGATCCCCTGCACGGCCTCCATGGGCGCCGCGGTCGCGCCGGACGACGGCGACGACGTCGCCACGCTGCTGCGCCACGCGGCTCTGGCCCTCGACCGCGCCAAGAAAGTGGGCCGCAACACCTTCAAGTTCTTCGACCGCGACATGGACATGGCCTTCCTGCGGCGCAGGGAGCGGGCCAACGACCTGCATCAGGCGATCGACCAGGATCAGTTCAACCTGGTCTACCAGCCGCAGATCCGGCTCAGCGACGGCGCCCTGGCCAGCCACGAGGCGCTGGTGCGCTGGAACCACCCGGAGCACGGCAACATCTCGCCGAACTACTTCATCTCCATCGCCGAGGAGACGGAGATCATCGTGCCCCTGGGCGAGTGGATCCTGCGCCGCGCCTGCCTGGACGCCGTGAGCTGGCCGGAGCCGCGGAACGTGGCGGTCAACCTCTCGCCCGTGCAGTTCAAGCGCACCAGCGTCTACGAGCTGGTCGCCCGGGTGCTGGACGAGACCGGGCTCGCGCCCAGCCAGCTCGAGCTCGAGATTACCGAGAACCTGCTGATGTGGGACACCGAGGCGGTGCTGCGCGAGCTGACCAAGCTGCGGGAGCTCGGGGTCGACATCGCGCTGGACGATTTCGGCACCGGCTATTCGAGCCTGAGCTATCTGTCGCGCTTCCCCTTCTCGAAGATCAAGATCGACCGGACCTTCGTGCGCGCGCTGGCCCACGACCAGCGGGTCAACGCCATCATGTGCTGCATCGTGGCGCTCGGCCGCTCCCTCGGCATGACGATCACGGCGGAGGGCGTGGAGACGCAGGAGCAGGCCGAGTTCATCCGCCGGCTGGGCTGCGACCTGGCGCAGGGCTTTCTCTACGGCTATCCGGTCAGCGCCGCCGAGAGCGCGAAGCTCATCGAGGCCAGCAAAACGCCGCCGGAGCCGCGCCCCGAGTCGAGCGCGGCGTAGCCTATCACCCCGCGAAGACGCGGCCCCTTCGTCGATTCGGTCGGTGTGTTATCGAGGCCGCGTGCCGGCGCAAGGGCCTGCTTGTTCGATGGGACTTGCCCACCCCACTCTCCCCGTCATTCCCGCGAAAGCGCAGTGCTGTCCCGGGAATGACGTGGATACCGGTTTCGGGAAAAAAGACATGCTTCAACAAAAACCTAGAGCAATGGCGCGATCAGAATGATCGCGACAGGCTCTAGAACTGCCGATGCAGCAGGCGGCCGGTCACGCCGCCTTGATCTGCTGCAGGAAGCTGTCGACCTCGGTCTTCAGGCGGTCGGCCTCTTCCGACAGGGCCTGGGAGGCAGTCTTCACGCGGTCGGCGGAGGTGTTGGTCTCGCGGCTGCCCTGCTCCACGCTGCTCATGCTGCCGGCCACCTCCTCG
>JAKSBI010000749.1 GCA_022361215.1 Hyphomicrobiales bacterium
GTCAGCTTCACGCAAAGGCTCCCCGGTCAGACCCCACCACAGCCCCGACGATCGGCACCGATGTGGTCGGTGACCGGTCTGCCCTTACGCGTCACTGATGCCCTTGACGGGCCGCGGACAGCGAACGCTCCGCGTGGCTCAGCACCCCGGCGACAAACTACCCCGAGGCTCCAGGCACACTCAACCTGCTTCGTACTGCGGCAGATTGGACATCCGTCGCATCCGCTCGACAGGTGCACACGCTTTTTTACGTGTCTCGTGTGTTCGACATGGCGCTCCACACCAGGGGGAGAAAGACGGGTTAACGCGACACTCTTTGCGGACACCGGCCCGCGTGTCAGACTTCGGACGATGCCAAAGCGATTCCGTGCCTTCCTGCCGGCGCTTGCCATGCTGGCGCTGGCCTCGCTCCCGGACACCGCGCGAAGCCAGGAAACGGAGGTCGATCTCGAACTGGTGCTCGCCGTCGACGTCTCGCTCTCCATGGACGACGACGAGCAGCGGTTGCAGCGCCAGGGCTATGTGGCGGCCTTCCGCCATGCCGACGTGATCCGGGCCATCCGCACGGGCATTCACGGCCGCATCGCGGTCGCCTTCGTGGAATGGGCCGGCGACGATGTGCAGCGGCTGGTGGTGCCCTGGACCGTGGTCGACGGCGCCAGCACCGCCGCCGCTTTTGCCGATGCCCTGGAGCGGGCGCCCATCGCGGGCCGGCGCCGCACCTCGATCTCGGGCGCGCTGCTCTATGCCGCCGGCCTGTTCGAGAGCAACGGCTTCAAGGGTCTGCGCCGCGTCATCGACGTCTCGGGCGACGGCCCCAACAATATGGGCCCGCCGGTCGCGGCCACGCGCGACCAGGTGGTCCGGAGCGGCATCGTCATCAACGGCCTGCCCATCGTCCTGAAGCTCGGCGACCCGGCCGGGTTCCACCAGGCCGGCGACCTCGACGTCTATTACAAGGACTGCGTTATCGGCGGGCCCGGCGCCTTTCTGATCGGGGTGCGCGACGCCAGGGAGTTCCCGGAGGCCATCCGCAAGAAGCTGATCCTGGAGATCGCCGGTACCCGCCCGCGGGTGACGCTGGCCCAGGCGAAGACGCCCCGCGAGCCCACCGATTGCCTGATCGGCGAGAAGATCTGGGAGACGCTGTGGGACTGACCTGCTAGGGCGCCGCGCCACCGCCGCGGCCGAGCAGGATTTCCATGCCGTCCGTAACGGCTTGGCGCGCGCGCCTCGAAAGCTCCTCTTCCGACGCGCTGCTGATCGGATGGTCGATCGCCACGAAGGGGTGACCATCGGCGCCGAGCACGCGGGCCATCAGCTCCGCCGCGCTGACGAACTGCATGGTCATGATACCGACCGAGGGCAGCCCCAATCGCTCGCCGATGATCGCGTCATGCAAACTGCACGACGAGCAGCTGCCTCAATCCCCGATGCCGGCGACCAGGGCGTTCCATTTCTGGGCCTTGTCCAGAAGCTCGCGCTCGACCGGCGCGCTGTAGTTGGCCTTGGTGAGGCGGACGACCTCCGCCACGCCGTGGCTCTGGCGCAGCTCCCGCTCGAAGGCGTCGAAGAAGGGTTTTGTTCCTTTCTTCCCGTTCGAGACGATGCCCACGGTGGCGCCCTGGAGGCTTGTCAGCCGGTCGGCCGGCTGGAAGCCGCTCGCGCCGGTTTCATGGGTCGGATCGAGAACCGTGATGGTCATGTCCTGTCCTCTCATGTTCACGGGTCGCAGTCGACGCAGGCGCCGATGGGCAGCGTCACCGCCTTGCTCTTGCCGCCGAACCAGGGCGGGATGACGGCGCCGAAGCCGCCGGCCGGCCCGCCCGCCGCGATCACCAGCAAGTCGTCCGGGCCGGTGAGCGCCGCGTACTCCCGGTCGCCGCGATCGCCGACCACGGCGCCCTTGCCGCACTCGGCCCAGTCCCGGCGCCGGATGCGGGCGTGCTCGAAGACGTAGCTCCGGATGTCGGCCTTGGACCATCCCGCCGCCTCGAAATGCGCCCTGAGCTGCGGTGGCACCACGATGGCGTAGTTGCCCGGCCAGATCGAGTAGTGGCGCATATTGGACTTCATCTCGGCGACGAAGGTCTCCAGGATCTCTTCCGGTTTGGTGGTCCACTCGTTCATGAGCTGGCGCGGCGCGCCGGCGGCCATCACGGTCACGGCCGAGGCGCCCTCGGGCACACCGCGCTCCTCGGCCAAGGGCAGCCAGGGGGAGTGCTCCTCGTCCTCGGCGATGCAGTAGCTGAGCTTGCCCGGATGGCCGAGGGTCGAGCGGTCGATATCGCCGGGCCGCACGTCGAGCAGATTGCAGAGAACCAGACGGATGGCGCGGCCGATGGCGGTGCTAGCCCGGTCGCTGGCGGCCAATGCATTGAAGGTGCCGTCCATGCCGGTCTCGGTCCGGACCGGCCCGTTGACCACGATCAGGACCGCGCAGCCGCCGGTGCTCGCCGTCGCCCCGTGCAGCAGGAAGGGCTCCTGCAACATGGCGGTGAAGGCCGCCACGACCACCGGGAAGTGCATGGGCAGGCAGCCGGCCATGACGGCGTTCACGGCGAGCTTCTCGGCCGTGACGGCGCACTCGCGCACCGGCTCGATGCCGACGAGCTGGTCCGCCGGCATCATCACCCAGTCGAGGCAGGCCTGGACGGTATCCGGCGTCGGCGGCACCACGGGCAGGCCGTCGCTCCAGCCGCGGCTGTGAAAGAACTCCTGCGCGGCGGCCATGTCATCGACCGCATACTGTTTCGAGCTCAGGGTCATCTTCGGGACCATCGTGACGCCGGGTCCGGCTCTATGGTCATGCTAGCGCCTTTTGGCGTCAATGTCGGCGATGCCAGGGCATTCCTCGAGCGGACGCTAGATGCGGCGCCACATGATCTCTTGGTTCACTTTGAAGCCGTTCCTCTCGAAACAGGCCCGCGCCGTGCCGTTGAACGACCAGAAGTCGATGCCCAGCAGAGGGATGCTCTGCTGTTCGGCCTCCTGCCGGACGTGCGCGATCAACAGGGTTGCGCAGCCCGTTCGGCGGTATCTTTCCGTCACCACCAACTGGTTGATGTAGGCCAATCGTCCTTCCGATCGAAAGACGTCTTTGGGCTGGGTTCCCATCATGAATTGGACATAGCCGACCGGGGTTCCGTCGACACAGGCCAACACGAGGCGGTGGTCGGGATTCTCGAAGTTGCGTCCGAAGAACGCCCGGAACAGGTCGTCTTTCTCGGGCTGCCTGAAAAACTCCGGCTCGGCCGTCGCGTGGATCGCCTGGATCTCCGCAAACAGGTCGAAGACATCGTCTAGGTCGTCGGGGGTTGCCGGACGCAAGTCGAAACGCGTGTCTTGCATCGGTGCCTCCGAAAGATGGCCGCCAACATCGCCCTTGGGGTCGGACTGCGAAATCGGCGCTCAATTGGCCCGGTTCCGCTCCCGCGCCTTAGCATTTAGGGCGTCAGCACCACCCGGCCAAGGACGCGGCCCTCGCGCAGGTCGTCGAGGGTCCGGTTCGCCTCGTCCAAGGGGCGCAGCTCGACCGGGATCGGCGCCACCTTGCCGGCGCGCACCAGGTCCAGCATCTCGCGCGCCTCGGCGAGCGAGCCCACATAGCTGCCGGTCACCGTGAGCGCGCGCAGCGGGAACATGGGCACGGGCAGGGAGAAGGTGCCGCCCATCAGGCCCACCACCACGACGATGCCGCCCTTGGCGACGATGCTCTGGGCGAAGCCCATGGAGCTTTCCGTGCCCACGAAATCGATGGCGGCGACGGCGCCGCCGCCGGTCGCCTTCATGACGGTGCGGCGAATGTTCTCCTCGGCCGGATCGAAGACGGAAGCGGCGCCGAGATTCAGGGCGGCCTCGCGCTTGGCCGGGTCGATGTCGGCGGCGAGCACGTCGGCGTCGGAGATGGCGCGCGCGAATTGCAGGCCCATCATGCCGACGCCGCCGAGGCCGACGATCATCACCGGTCCCGAGGCTCCATGGCCGATGGCTTTCTTCAGCGCGCCGTAGGCCGTGAGGCCCGAGCACATGTAGCTGCCGGCGAGCTTGGGATCGATGCCCTCCACGCTCAGGAGATAGCGGGGATGCGGCACCAGCACCTCCGTGGCGTAGCCGCCGTCGACGGTGATGCCGAGGGCGTGCGGCGCGTTGCAGAGATGCTCGTCGCCCCGGGCGCAGAGCCCGCAGGCGCCGCAGCCGATCCAGGGGAAGACCGCCGTGCGCTCGCCGACCGCGACGTCTGTCGCGTCCGGTCCGACGGCAGCCACCTCGCCGGCGATCTCGTGGCCGAGGGTGAAGGGCAGCTCGCGGCCGGGCCTGACGTCGAGCTGACGGCCGCCGCCCAGCTCGAAATAACCGTCCTGCAAATGCACGTCGCTGTGGCAGACGCCGCAATGGCTGACGCGGACCAGAACCTCCGTGCCTTCGGGCGCGGGCGCTTCGGCCTCGGTGGCCTCGAGCGCGGCGCCATAGTCGACGAGCGATTGCCGTTTCACGTTTTCCTCCCTGCTCGCATGCCGAATGCGCCTGATCTCCGCTATCGGCCCGCAACAGTCAATATGCCGATGCGCCGCTGGCAGCCTGGCGACACCCCGGCGGGGAGGGATGCGCCGCAACCCTCCCGCAACAAAAACTCCGGTGGACGGACGGCCGGGAGACGTGCGACCGGTAAGGTCGCGTGCGCGCACGCACCGATCGCCGGGCTCGGGCGGCAGGACGTGGCCGTCCGAGCGGTCCAATCGAGAGGAGGGCCCCGATGAGCGAGCCTCGTTATCTTCACCCCGACACGCTGAGCCTGCATGCCGGCCAGCGGCCGGACAGCGATTTCGGCGCCCGCGCCGTGCCGATCTACCAGACCACGTCGTACCTCTTCCGGGACACGGACCATGCCGCGGCCCTCTTCAACCTGGAGCGCGCGGGCCACATCTACACGCGCATCTCCAACCCCACCACGGCGGTTCTGGAGGAGCGCATCGCGGCGCTCGAAGGCGGCGTCGGCGCGGTCTGCACGGCGAGCGGGCAGGCGGCGCTGCATCTGGCCGTGATCACGCTGATGGACGCGGGCAGCCACATCGTCTCGTCCCAGTCGATCTATGGCGGCTCGCATAACCTCTTTATGCATACGCTGCCGCGCTTCGGCATCGAGACCACCTTCGTCGACCCGCGCGACCCGGAGGCCTTTCGCGCCGCCATCAAGCCGAACACGCGGCTGGTGTTCGCCGAGACGCTGGGCAATCCGGGGCTCGAAGTGCTGAATATCCCAGCGGTGGCGGAAGTGGCGCACGCGGCGGGCCTGCCGCTCCTGATCGATTCCACCTTCGCCACGCCCTATCTCTGCCGGCCGCTGGATCACGGCGCCGACCTGGTGCACCACTCGGTGACCAAGTTCCTGGGCGGGCACGGCGTCGCCATCGGCGGCGTCATCGTCGATGGCGGGCGCTTCGACTGGGAGGCGTCGGGCCTGTTCCCGACCCTGACCGAGCCCTATGCCGGCTATCACGGCATCGACTACGCGGAGGAGTTCGGGCCGCAGGCCTACATCATGCGCGCCCGCACCGAGGGCCTGCGCGACTTCGGCGCCTGCATGAGCCCCACCAACGCCTTCAACATCCTGCAAGGCGTGGAGACGCTGCCGGTGCGCATGGAGCGCCATGTGGCGAACACGCGCGCGGTGGCCGCCTTCCTGCAGCCGCACGAGGCGGTGGAGCGCGTGATCTATCCGGAGCTCGACGACCACCCGGACCAAGAACTGGCGCAAAAGTTCCTGCCCCGGGGCGCCGGCGCCATCCTGAGCTTCGAGCTGAAGGGCGGGCGCGAGGCCGGCCGGCGCTTCATCGAGGCGCTCCGGCTGTTCTCGCATCTGGCCAATGTGGGCGATGCCAAGTCCCTGGTCATCCACCCGGCGACCACCACGCACCAGCAGATGGACGCCGCGGCGCTCGCCGCGGCGGGCGTCTCCGAGGGGCTGGTGCGGTTGTCCATCGGCCTCGAAAGCGCGGACGACCTGATCGACGATCTGGGCCGCGCGCTGAAGGCATCGCAGAGATAGGGCAATTTCGGATGATCGGCCTCATCCACCCCACTCCCCCGGCCCAACCACCCGAGAGAGCGTACCCTTGGGGTGGTTGGGCCGGGGGAGTGGGGTGGGTACGATCGTTCCCAGATAAGGAGAGCACATCGTGGAGTTCCAGGTCGACGGCAAGACCGTCTACGCCGCCACCGGCGGCCGCCCCTTCGTCGCGGGCCAGCCGACCGTCGCGTTCCTGCACGGGGCCGGTGCCGACCATACGGTCTGGGCGCTGCAGACGCGCTACTTCGCCCATCGCGGCCGCAACGTGCTGGCGCTCGATCTGCCCGGCCACGGCCGGTCGGACGGCCCGGCGCTGGAGACCGTCGAGGCCATGGCCGACTGGGTCGTGGCCGTGCTGGATGCGGTCGGCGTCGACGAGGCGGCGCTGATCGGCCACAGCATGGGGTCGCTGGTCGCGCTCGATGCGGCCAAGCGCCATGGCGCGCGCGTCGCTGCCCTGGCGCTGCTCGGGGCGGCGCTGCCCATGCCCGTGGCCGAGCCGCTGCTGGCGGCGGCCGAGGCGGACCACCA
>JAKSBI010000035.1 GCA_022361215.1 Hyphomicrobiales bacterium
CGAGGCGGCTGCCTTCTTCGCCGAGGAGTACCCGCCCATGACCGATGTGGATGCCAATTCGGCGACCGTCGGGACCTGCGGCTACGACCTGCTCGGGCACGTCACGCTGCCCGACGCCGCTTGGTGGGAGGACTACTACGCGCCGCTGGAGGCGAAGCTGCCGGCGCTCCGCGACAGATATGCCGGCGATGACACCGCGCTCGGCGTCATCGAGGCCACCGCCCGCGAGATCGACATCCGGCGGCGCTTCGGCGACGCCTATGGCTACGCGTTCTTCGTTGCGCGCAGGGTCGCCTAGGGTGACGCAGCATCCGCGCTGTGGGCCCAGGGGCGCTTACACGAGCTCATCGGCTAAGTTAGGCTGTCCCAATCCCTCTCTACCTCGGCGAGGTGAATCCAGTCCCGCTGCACCTCCGTGATGGTGATCCAATCCCGCTCCGTCTCCTTCGCTGCCACTTCGGAGGTCTGTTCCTCTCGCTTGGCCGCCTTTTTTGCTTTGTCGGCCTCGTCGGCCTTCTGCATCTTTGGTGTTTGAATCTGTTCTACCGGCGTCTGCTCCGAGTGCATGATCACGTCATACACAACTGGCCCCCCCGCAATGGCCAGAGCAAAAGCGGCAGTCACCAGCGCCTTACGAACCGACACTTTCCGAGTCGATTTTTCCGACGTCTTCTGCGTCTTCTCCGACTGACGCCACTCTGGTTGCGCGGCAATCTCCGACAGTTCATCTAGTTTTTCCTGCCACCATTCACCCAAGCCAGCCAATTTGTTTTTGGCATCATGCACAATCATGATCACAGCTCGTGCGAATTCAGGATCGCTTACGTCCTTCGGGTCGCGCCTGGCAAAATCAATAACTTCGCCGATTGCCTTGCGCGCAGATTCCAATAATTTCTTCTTTTCTTCCTGATCGAGATTGGTGTCCTTGTACCCCGACAAATACGCGCAAACGATGTTCCAACGGGCATGGATGCTCTCGGAGGTTTCGGCAATCGCGCACTGATAGAACTCGATGGCATCGTCCAAGTGCTCCTTCGTCGGGCTTACGTCGAAGATGTCTTTGGCCGCAAGTCCAAGAAACTCATAGATTTCGGACCGAATTTTCGGTTCGTTTGTCAGGGCGAGAGCTTGGCCGCCCTCGACTAACGCCTTTGCGTGAAACCCGCCAAATCTGTAGGCCTTTACGAGGCGCGTCCTAGAACCGATGTACTGCGGGTCCAGAATGGCCGCTTGTTTGAAACAGTTGATCGCTTTTTCGATCTCATTGACGCGCGCATAGTTTGCGCCCTTTTCAATAAGATCCCGTACTTTCGTCGAACACTGCGACAGATCGTGATTTTTGTCCAAAAGAGCTTTCAATAAAATCTGTGTTGAGTTATTCAGGATGTCAAATGCTTTGGTTTGAATTTCGTTCATTTTATGCTCCCACATCAAAGTCTGACGAATTATATCTATGGTGGGTTCAAAATATCAACATTAAATTTTCATAATGATGAAATTATTGAAATATAATTTGAAATTTTTGCGTTTTGGTGGAGAAGTAGCCACTCTTGAATGGACCATGTGACTCATCTTCGAGTGACATACTGGAACAGGATCTCTGATACGCAGTCACATGCCACCATAGATCTCAGCGCTCGCGCAGCAGATACGCCTAACTGATTGAGGGAACGGACGTCCCGCGGCGACCTGCGAGCGTTGACTCCACCACTCCCAGCGGTCTCTAAAACCCAAGGCGCCGCAAAGGCCCACAAGACAAACAACCACCGGGGAAGGAAACGCAATGGCCCTCATGAACGGGGGAGAGGCGGTCGTCGCTGCGCTGCGGGCGGCGGGCGTCGACCATATCTTCGGGCTCCTGGGCTCGTCGACCATGGAGATGTACGACGCCCTCTACGACTGCGGGGAGATCCGCTACATCGGCGTGCGCGACGAGCGCGCCGGCACCCATATGGCCGACGCCTTCGGGCGCATCGCCGGCCGTCCCGCCGTCGTCCTGGCGGGGCAGGCGGGGCCGGGGGCGGCCAACCTGACCACCGGCCTGGCGCAGGCGCTGCTCGCCTATTCGCCGGTGGTGGCGATCACCGGGCTCGCCTCGAGCGAGCATCTGGGGCGCGGCGCCTTCCAGGAGATCGACCAGCAGGCGCTGTTCGCGCCCATCGCCAAGCGCACCATTACCGTGCCCAAGGCCGAGCGCCTGCCCGAGTTCGTCAAGGAGGCGGTGCGGCTCGCCAATTCCGGCCGGCGCGGGCCGGTGGTCCTGAACATCCCGCGCGACATGTTCGCCGCCCAGATCGAGGCGGAGGTGCAGAAGGCGGACGACTACGCGGTTGCGACGGAAGGCACGCTGAACCCGGCGGCGCTGGCGCGGGTGGCCAAGCTCGTCGAGGGCGCGGCCTCGCCCGTGATCATGGCGGGCGCCGGGGTCAAATGGGGCCGGGGCAGCGCCGCCGTCCTGCGGCTCGCGGAGGCGCTGGAGCTGCCGGTGACGGCGTCGGCCGGCCATGCCGACGTCATCCCCAACGACCACCCGATGTTCGCCGGCATGATCGGCCCGCGCGGCAACGAGGCCGCGAGCCGGCTGACGCGCGAGGCGGACCTCGTGCTGGCGCTCGGCACGCGCCTCGGCTTCAACACCACCTTCTACACGAACGACCACCTGAACGCCGACGCGAAGATCGTCCAGGTCGACATCTCGCCGGACGCCATCGGGCGCTACTTTCCGGTGGCCGAGGGCATCATCGGGGATGCAGGCGCCGTGGCGGCGGCGCTCGCCGATCAGGTGCGCAAGCCCGACCCGCTGCCTTGGGCGGCGCGCAATGAGATCTTTAAGGAGGAGCGAGCGGCGCTGCTGGCCGAGCGCGAGGCGGCCGGCGCCTCGGAGCTGACGCCGCTGGCGCCGGGCCGGGTCTTCGCCGAGCTGCGCCAAGCCTTGCCCCGCGATGCCATCGTCACCCTCGACGCCGGCACCATGTGCCTGCAGGCCACGGACCAGCTCCGTTACTTCGCGCCCCCTGCGCTCCTGAGCCCGCTCGACTTCGGCCTGGTCGGCTTCTCCTATGCCGCCGGCATCGGCGCCAAATGCGCCGCGCCCGAGCGGCCGGTGGTGACGCTGATGGGCGACGGCGGCTTCGCCATGACCATGGCCGAGATCGCCACCGCCGTGCAGAGCGCCATCCCGACCGTGGCCGTGGTGCTCGACAATGGCTGCTGGGGGGCGGAGAAGGCCTATCAGCGCGACTTCTACAACGGCCGCTATATCGGCGCGGACATCGTCGGCCCGGACTACGACAAGGTGGCGGAGCTGTGCGGCGCCAAGGGCTGGCACGTCACGGAGCCCGGCGGCCTGGCGGACGCGCTTTCCGAAGCGCTCGCGACTGGCGAGCCGGCGGTCGTCCACGTCAAGGTCGACCCCAACGCCATGATCAGCTTCCGCCGCGACAGCTTCAAGCACCGGGCGGCACAGTGACGGGGTCGGACCGCGACGTCGACGCGCTGAACGCCCTGGCGCTCGCCGGCAGCCTGCTGGCCACCGCCGAGGTGCTGGCCGTGGGCCGGCGCGCCGGGCTAGACCCGGCGACGCTCGTGCATGTGCTCAACGAGAGCAGCGGCGGCAGCCATGCGAGCCGCCACCCGATCCCGGAAGAGGTTCTGACCGGGCGCTACGCCATGGGCCTGCCCCTCGCCGACGCGGCTGCGCGCGTCGCGGATCTCGTGAGCCGCGCCCGGACCGCCGGCGCAATTACACCCATGGCGGCACGGATCGAGGAACTGCTGCGCGTCGCGCAGGCCCGCGCCCCGGCGGACGCCGACGTCACACGGGCCACCGCGCTGGTGTTCGCGCCGGAGCCGGGCAGGGCGCCGCTGGCCGAAGCCGCCGCCGCGTCGCAAGCGGACCTGTCGCCGGTCGCGCGCGTCGGCTTCGTCGGTCTCGGCGCCATGGGCGGCAAGATGGTGGCGCGGCTGGTCGCGAAGGGCATTGCACCGGTCGTCTTCGATGTCGACGCCGCGGCGGTGCGGGCCTGCGTGGATCAGGGCGCGCGGGCGGCGGGCTCTCCGGGCGCGGTGGCAGGCGCCTGCGACCTCGTGCTGCTGTCCTTGCCCGATGCCGCAGTCGTCGAGGCCGTGGCCTTCGGCGGCGAGGGGATCGTGGCCGCCGCGACGCCGGGCCTGATCGTCGCCGACACCAGCAGCTCGAAGGCCGACACGAGCCGCAAGGTCGGCGCGGCGCTCGCGGCCAAGGGCGCCCATATGCTGGACGCGCCGGTGAGCCGCGGCCAGCCCGCCGCCATCGCCGGCACCCTCTCCATCATGGTCGGCGGCGACGCCGCCACGCTCGCTCGCTGCCGGCCCGTGCTCGATCTGCTCGGCACCGACATTATCCATACCGGCCCGCTCGGCACCGGCCATGTGGCCAAGGGCCTGAACAACCTCG
>JAKSBI010000348.1 GCA_022361215.1 Hyphomicrobiales bacterium
CGATCCTGGCCGCCGGGCTCTATGCCTTCCAGGCCGTCCTCGACATCGTCCGCTCCCGCGTGCTGCTTCGCATCGGCGAGCGCTTCGATCATCAGGTCTCGGGCCGCGTCCATGAGGCCGTCATTCGCCTGCCGCTCCATGCGCGGCTCCCCGACGACGGTCTTCAGCCCCTGCGCGACCTCGACAATGTGCGTGGCTTCCTCACGGGCCACGGGCCGACAGCCCTGTTCGACCTGCCGTGGATGCCGCTCTATCTCGCGATCTGCTTCGCCTTCCATGTCTGGCTCGGCATGACCGCGCTCGTCGGCGCGATGGTGCTGGTCTCGCTGACGCTCCTCACCAATGTGCTCTCGGGCGCGCCGATCCGCGAGACGATCGCGCACAACATGGCGCGCAACACGCTCATGGAGGCCGGCCGCCGCAATGCCGAGGTGGTTCGCGCAATGGGCTTAGGCCACCGCATCGCCGCCCGCTGGCAGCAGGCCAATGCCGCCTATCTCGCCGCCAACCGCAGGGCAGGGGATCTGGCCGGCGGCCTTGGCGGCCTCTCCAAGGCGCTGCGTGTGATGCTGCAATCCGCCATTCTCGGCGTCGGGGCCTGGCTCGTCATCCGCCAGGAGACCAGTCCCGGGGTCATGATCGCCGCGGCCATCATGATGGGGCGTGCTTTGGCTCCGGTCGATCTTGCCATTGCAAGCTGGAAGCCGTTCCTGATGGCGCGCCAGAGCTGGGCCCGGCTTCGGGAGCTGCTCTCCAGGATGCCCGAGGCGGCGCCGGTCATGGCGCTGCCGAGGCCCGAGCGGGAGCTTCGCGCCGAAGGCATCGCCATCGCTCCGCCCGGCGAGACGAAGCGGACGGTCATGGACGTCGGCTTCGCGCTTCAGGCCGGCAGCGCGCTCGCCGTCATCGGTCCCTCCGGCAGCGGCAAGTCCACGCTGGCGCGTACTCTGGTGTGCGCATGGCAACCGGTCGCCGGCAAGGTTCGCATTGACGGCGCGAGCCTGGATCAATGGGACCGCGAGGCGCTCGGCCGGCATATCGGCTATCTGCCGCAGGGCGTCGAGCTGTTCGATGGCACCATTGCCGAGAACATCGCCCGTTTCGAGCCGGAGGCCGCATCCGAGAAGATCGTCGCGGCGGCGAAGGCCGTCGGGGCGCATGAGATGGTCCTGCGCTTCGAGGACGGCTACGAGACCTGCATCGGCGAAGCCGGCTCCGCGCTTTCGGCCGGCCAGCGCCAGCGCATCGGTCTGGCCCGCGCGCTCTATGGCGACCCCTTCCTCGTGGTGCTGGACGAGCCCAACGCCAATCTCGACGGCGAGGGCGAGCTTGCGCTCGTCAAGGCGATGGCGGCCATCCGCGAGCGCAAGGGGATCGTCGTCATCGTCGCCCACCGGCCGAGCGCCATCGGCGTCGTCGATTATGTGCTCGCGATGGCGGGCGGCCGCATGAAAGCGTTCGGCCCGCGCGACGAGGTTCTGTCGAAGGTCCTCAAGCAGAAGCCGGAGACGAACGGCGCGACGCCGCCCGTTCCCCAGAGCTATCGGCCCACCGCGCGCACCGTCACCCCCTTCCGCGTCGTCGCCGGACAGGTGAGCGGCGCCGATGCGACCGAGGACAAGGAGGACCAGGATGTCCGGCGCTGACAGCACGCGTGTCGCCCGCTCGATCCGCGGGCATCTCGTCGTCGGCCTCGTCGTCGGCGGTCTTCTCGTTGGCGGCGCCGGCGCCTGGGCGGCCGCGACCAGCCTTGCAGGCGCGGTCGTCAGCAGCGGCACCTTCGTCGTCGATTCCAACGTCAAGAAGGTGCAGCACCCGACCGGAGGCGTCGTCGGCGAGATTCTCGTCCGCGACGGCGACCGGGTCGCCGCCGGCGACGTGCTCATGCGCCTGGACGCGACGCAGACACGCGCGCAGCTCGCCATCGTCACCAAGCGGCTCGACGAGATGACGGCGAACCTGGCGCGCCTGGAAGCCGAGCGCGACGACAAGCCGGAGATCGCGTTTCCGGCA
>JAKSBI010000896.1 GCA_022361215.1 Hyphomicrobiales bacterium
CCGGACCAGTGCCGCCCGGCGCCGGCGAGATGGGAGGTGCCGAGGCGCACGCCGGATGCGGCGACGAACTGGTCTTCCGGCCGGTCGCCGCGATAGGCCTGCCCCACCTCGAAGAGGGCGCCGTCGGGGATGCCCCGGTCGAGGTTGCGCTGGGCCGCGGTCAGCAGGCTCGCCAGCAGGCTCGGCCGCATGGTCGAAAGCTCCGAGGACATCGGGTTGACCAGCTCCAGCGCATCGTCCCCGCCGCCGAACAGCTCCGCCTGCTCCCGCGGAATGAAGGACCAGGTGACGGCTTCCACGAGGCCGCGGCCCGCGAGGATACGCTTGGTCTGGCGGACGCGCTTCTGGCCCTCCGTCAGCACCGGCCGCGCCACGCCGTTGGCGCGCGTCATCGGCGCCAGCGGGACCCGGTCCACGCCGACGATGCGCACCACTTCCTCGACCAGATCGGCAGCCTGGCCGGCATCGGGCCGCCAGGAGGGCACCGCCACCTTGTAGACCGGGCCGTTCCCGGACAGCCAGAAGCCCAGATCCGTCAGGATCTTCTTGATCTCGGCCTCGGCCAGCTCGACGCCGGTCAGGCGCTTCACCTCGGAAATGTCGAAGTCGATGATGCGCTCGGCGTCGGGCACCGTCCCGGCGACGGTCACCTCGCTTGGGCTGCCGCCGCACAAATCCAGCACCATGCGGGTGGCCTGCTCGAGGCCCGGCACCATGTAGGCCGGGTCCACGCCGCGCTCGAACCGGTAGCGGGCATCGGAGATGATGTTGAGCCGCCGGCCGGTCTTGGCGGTGCGGATCGGGTCGAAATAGGCCGACTCGATGAAGACGCTCGTCGTCGCCTCGGTGCAGCCGGTGGACTCGCCGCCGATGATGCCGCCGAGGCCGAGGACGCCCGAGTCGTCGGCGATGACACACATCTCGCCGTCCACCTCGTAGGTGTTGCCGTCGAGCGCCGGGACCGACTCGCCCTTCTCGCCAAGGCGCGCATGGATGCCGCCCTGGAGCTTGTCGGCATCGAAGACGTGCAGCGGCCGGCCGCGGTCGTAGGTGATGTAGTTGGTGATGTCGACGAGCGTATTGATGGGGCGCAGGCCGATGGCCTTGAGGCGCTGCTGCAGCCAGGCCGGGCTCGGGCCGTTGCTGAGGCCGGTGACCAAGCGCCCGGAAAAGGCCGGGCAGGCGTCGGCGGTGCCATCGGCGAATCTGAGCTCGATGGCGACCGGATTGGCTTCGGCGCCTTCGATCGGCTTGACGGGGTCCGCCTTCAAGGTGCCGAACCCGGCCGCGACCAGATCGCGTGCGACGCCGCGCACCCCCAGGCAGTCCGGCCGGTTGGGCGTAATCTCGATCTCGATCACCGGATCGTCGAGGCCGAGGGCAGCCGCCGCCGGGCTGCCCACTTGCGTATCGGCCGGCAGGTCGATGATGCCCTCGTGCTCGTCCGAGATCTCCAGCTCGCGCTCGGAGCAGAGCATGCCGTTGGATTCGACGCCGCGGATCTTGGCCTTCTTCAGCTTGAGATCGATGCCGGGCACGTAGCTGCCGGCGGGCGCGAACACGCCCTTCATGCCGGTGCGCGCATTGGGCGCGCCGCACACGACCTGCACGGGCTCGCCGCCGCCGAAATCGACGCGGCAGACGCGCAGCCTGTCGGCGTTGGGATGGGCCCGCGCCTCAAGCACATTTGCGACGACGAAGGGTTCTAGGGTCTCCGCCGGATTGGCGAGCCCCTCCACCTCCAGCCCGGCATGCGTCAGCGCGTCAGCGATCTCCGGCGCGGTCGCGTCGGTGTCGAGATGGTCCTTCAGCCAGGAGAGGGTGAATTTCATGACACTGTCCGCAACGGGTTCGCGTGGAAGAGCGGAGGATATAGCCGGGCAGGCCGGGGGTGGCAATGGGGCGGCACATCGAAAGACCGCGCTACCTTCGTTGGATCTCGGCGTGGATGTC
>JAKSBI010000372.1 GCA_022361215.1 Hyphomicrobiales bacterium
AGATCCGGGCCGCCCGGTCGGCCAGCCGCACATAGAGGCCCTTGGCCTGCTCCGCCGCTTCCATCAGCCGCGCGATGTCGGCCAGCAGCGTCGCCTCGTCGGCGGCGCGGGTCTCGACCCGGAGCGGGCCCGTCAGATTCATCGTCCCGGCATAGACCTGGTCGCCGACGTCGATGGCGCGCGGCGCCGTCTCGCCGGTGATCAGCCCCTCGTCCAGGTCGCTGCGCCCGGACCGCACCAGGCCGTCGACGGGGACGCGCTCGCCGGCCGCGACCAGCACATGGGCGCCGACGGCGATCTCGCTCGCCGGACAGCGCCGCGTCGTGCCGTCGGCCGTGACCACCGTCGCCGTGTCGGCCTGCAGCGCCAGCAGGTTCTGGGCGGCGCCCTTGGCCCGCGCGCGCAGGCTCTGGTCGAGCAGGCGCCCGATCAGCAGGAAGAACAGCAAGGTGATGCTGGCGTCGAAATAGACCTGCTCGCTGCCGCGCGCCGTCTGGTAGAGGCTCATGGCCGCAGCCAGCAATACGCCGAGCGAGATGGGCACGTCCATGTTCAGCCGGCGGGCGGCGAGCGCCTGGCGCGCGGACCGGAAGAAGGGCCGGCCCGCATAGGCGATGGCGGGCAGCGCGATCAGGGCCGAGAGCCAGTGGAACAGGCTCTGCACGGCCGCGTCCATGTCGCTCGCGATACCGGCCCAGACCGAGACCGATAGCAGCATTACGTTGGCCGCCGCGAAGCCCGCGACGCCGACGCAGGTCAGCAGCTCCCGGTTGGCCGTGCTCCCGCCCCGGGCCATGTCGGCGGTGAGGCGGGCGGCGCAATAGCCGGCGCCGGCGAGCGCCTCGATCAGCGCCTCCGCATCGATGCGCCCCGGCGCCACCTCCACCGAGACGCGCTTGGCGGAGAGATTGGCGCGGGCGGCGGCGACGCCCGGCTGCGCGGCGAGGCAGCGCTCGACCTTGCTCATGCAGCCGCCGCAGTTCATGTTCTCGACGGTCAGCAGGATGCGCTCCGGACGCGCCCCTTCCGGGCCTTGCGCCGAGAGCGCGGGGCGCGCGGCCGTGCCGGCCGGAAGCGTCAGCTGCCCGGCTTGACCCATAGTCTTTCCTTCATGCGGTAGACCACCACGGGCACGCCATCGCGCAGACGCCGCGCCTCCAGCGCCACGATCCACTGCCCGGCGTCGAGCGGGCCGGCGCCGACGCGGTAGAGCCCGGGCTCGGCCTGACCGAGGGTCAGCGTGCGGTCGAAGCGGTCCGTGGCCGGCCGGCCGATCTCGGCCGTCACGGTCAGGCCGGGCACGGCGAAGCCCTCGCGGTCCTGGAGTTGCAGCGAAAGCTGGCCCCGCCCCCGGTCGTAGCCGAGCGTCGCCTGCCAGCCTCGGGCCGCCTGCGCGTCCGCCTCGCCGACGCGCTGGTCGTAGGTGAGGCCCCTGCGGTAGGCATCGGCCGTCTCCACGCCGTTGAAGGTGCTCAGCGCGTAGTAGAGGAAGATGCCGTTGGCGATCAGCATCACGCCGAAAAAGGCGCACAGCGCCAGCAGCACGTGCCGGCCGGTGAGCTCCGTCTTGGGCAGTCCCGTGTCCGTCATGGCTTTCCCGTCCTGAAAGTTGTGTCGCGGCGGGTCCGGGTGGCGTCGTCCGTGTCCTCCACCACGAAAGTGAAGGGCGCGACCTCGCCCTCGAGCGCGTCCATGGCGGCCGCCGGGACCGTGACATAGACCCTGAGAGACCTCAGATCGTCCGGCACCACGTCGATCTTCGGCTCGGGCACGTGCTCCTTGCCGACGATCGCCAAGGCGGCACCGGGCAGGCCCTCCAGGCTCAGCTTGAACGAGCGCGTCTCGTAGCGCTTGTTGAGAATCTTGACGGAGAAGCCGTTGCGCACGCCGCCGTCCGAGAGGCGCACGAACAGCGGGTTGCGGTCCCTCAGCACGCTGATGTCGAGCTCCGACCGGCTGAGCCAGCCGGCGGTCATCAGCGCCATGACCAGCGGGATCAGCGCGAAGTAGAGCAGCGTGCGGGGCCGGAACAGGCGCAGGGGCGCGCGCTCCCCGTGCTCGGCGGCGTCGAGATTGCGGAAGGTGTCGTAGGCGATCAGGTTCGGCGGCCGGCCGACCTTCTCCATGATGCCGTTGCAGGCGTCGATGCAGAGCGCGCACTGAATGCATTCGAGCTGCGGCCCGTCGCGGATGTCGATGCCCATGGGGCACACCACCACGCACTGCATGCAGTCGATGCAGTCGCCGCGCCCGTCCCAGCTCTCGCCCTTCTTGTGGGCCCCGCGCGGCTCGCCGCGATGGGGACGATAGCTGACGAGCAGCGAGTCGCTGTCGAACATGGCGCCCTGGATGCGCGGCCAGGGGCACATGTAGATGCAGACCTGCTCGCGCGCGATGCCGCCGAGCAGGTAGGTG
>JAKSBI010000323.1 GCA_022361215.1 Hyphomicrobiales bacterium
ACCGCGCCCCGCGTCACGCATCGGCGACGCCGCGCTACCCCAACACCAGCAGCATCAGACTGATGGTCACAACAGAAAGCGCGGTCGCGATCGCCACGGCGCCGGAGACGGACCCGGTGACCGCGTTGTAGCGGCTGGCGAACAGGAAGGCGTTGGCGCCGGTCGGGCAGGCTGCGAGCAGCACGGCGACGCCGGTCCAGACCGGCGGCAAGGCGAAGACCTTTGCCGCCAGCAGCCAGGCCACCGCCGGCATCAGCACCACGCTCAGGAAACAGATCACCGCCGTCGTGGCCACCTGGCCGCGAACCTCGAAGGCCGTCAGGCTGAGGCCGAGGGCGACCAACGCCGTGGGCACGGCCGCCTGGGAGAGCAGGGTGATCATCTTGTCGGGGACAGGGTGGATGCCGAGCCCGGTCAGCCGCCAGGCCGTGCCCGCGAGCACGCCGAGGATGATCGGGTTGCGCAGCAGGCTCGCCACCAGCTCGCGCAGCATGCGCATCCAGGAGGTCTCGCGGCGCTGCGCCGCCATCTCGATATGCAGAGTGGCGGCGAACCAGAGCAGGGGCGAGCTGATCGACACGATCAGCGCGATGGGCGTCGCGGCCGCGTCGCCGAAACGGTCGAGCGCCAGCGGGATGCCCAGCATCACGATGTTGCCGAAGGCGCCGCCCATGGCGATGGAGGCGCCATCGCGAGCCGGCCGTCGGAGCACATAGGCGGTCAGCGCCATGGCCACGACCCAGACCACGGCCGAGGCCCCGAAATAGCTGACCCAGATGCCGAAGGGCGAGACCTCCGGCGCCTCCACCGTTACCATCATGCGGAACAGCAGGGCGGGCACGGCGACGATGAAGACGAAATCCGTCAGGCCTTTGGCCGCCGCCTCGCTGAGCAGCCCGGTCACGGCGAGCACATAGCCCAGCGCGATCAGCCCGAAGACCGGCGCGACGATGGTGATGACCTCGGACATGGCCGGCCGCTATAGCGCCAATGCCGGGGGCGGTCTACGCATATGAGCGCGCCGGGGGCCGTACCGTGCCTCAGGGGACATCGAAGAGATCGGCCTTGACGGTCTTCAGCGTGTCGTCGACGCGCCCGCCCGCCGGCGCGTCGTGCACGACCAGAAACCGCCACCCGCCATCGGCACCCGGCAGGATCTCGACCGCTTCCGGATGGTCCATGCCCCGGCCGGTCGGCAGCGCCACCAGGCAGCCGACGTCGGACCGCTCCGCCACCGTGTCGCCGTCGCCCTTGAGCGCGCCGCGCCAGCGATAGATCCGCGACGGGCCGCTCACCGGCAGCGTCGGCCCCGCCAGGATCACCAGATCGTGGCCGTCGACCGACAGCGAGCGGATGCCCAGGCCGTCCAGGTCGACGAAGGACTTGCGGTAGCGGCGGCGGTCCTCGAAACGGCGGGCCTTGAGCGCGCCGCTCGCCTTGGCCTCGAGCCGCAGCTCCAGCACCACCGCGAAACCGCGCACCACCGGCCCGCGCAGGCCCAGAAAGACCCGGTCCCCCGAAACCGCCAGGCCCTCCACATCGAGGCCGTTCTCCTTGGAGGGCAGATCGACGAACGGCGCCAGATGCGGATCGCCCGCGAGCCATGTCTCCAGCCGGCTGCGCTCGCGATGGAACGACAGGGTTCCGCACGGCGCCCTGCCGGTGCGCTCGGCCACGGCGCTGAAGCGGCCCGGCCGGTCCTCATGCAGCGGAAGCCGCCCGAGGAAGAAACGGTTGGCCGGCCGCCTGACCTTGGCCAGGCGGTCCAGGGCCTCGGCTGCATCCCCCTTGGGACGCGCCCTGGTGCGGGTATGGGACCCCACGATCCAGAGATAGCCGCCCTCGGCCGCCAGCCCCTCGATGTCCATCTCGCCCCGCGCCTTCAGCGACCGGCTCTTCTTGCGCGGCGGCTGGGCGAAACGGCCGAAATAGTTCGTCAGGGGGAACACGCGCGGCGAACCGAAGCGATCCGCGCCGGCGCGCTCGAGCGCGATCACCTCGGCGCTCTCGTCGCAGGCCACCCAGAGCGTGTCGCCCGTCAGGACGCAGGCCGAGATATCCCGCGGCACCGCATCCAGCGCCCCGCCCGAGAAGTCGAGCGTGACATGATCCACCGGTTGGGCGACGTCGGACATGGGACAAGGCCACTCAATACGCGCAGGCAGCGCCCGGACCGTGTCGGGCGCCGCCGATCCATCCTAGCATGGCGAGCCACCCACGGATGTGACGCGTCCTCAAGCCGCCTCCTGCGTGTCCCGGCCGGCGAGCTTCACCACGTCCATCATGATGTCGTTGAGGCGGAAGTCCTTCGGCGTGTAGATGGCGGCGACGCCGCATTGGCGCAGCACGTTCTCGTCCTCGGGCGGGATGATGCCGCCGACGATCACCGGCACGTCGTCGCGTCCGGCCTGGCGCAGGCGCGCCATCACGTCGCGCACCAGCGGCACGTGGCTGCCCGACAGGATCGAGAGGCCGACGATGTGCACGTCCTCCTCCAGTGCCGCCGCCACGATCTGCGCCGGCGTCAGGCGGATGCCCTCGTAGACCACCTCCATGCCGGTCTCGCTGGCGCGCACGGCGATCTGCTCGGCGCCGTTGGAATGGCCGTCGAGGCCCGGCTTGCCGACCAGGAACTTGAGCGGCCGGCCGAGCTTGGCCGAAAGCGCCTCCACCGCCTTGCGCACCTCCTCGATGTCGGTCTCGCCGAGCTGCACGGCGACGCCCAGGCCCGTGGGCGCCCGGTATTCGCCGAAGACGTCGCGCAGCACCTGGCCCCATTCGCCGGTGGTGGCGCCGGCCTTGGCCGCCGCGATCGAGGGCTCCATGATGTTGCGGTCCTCGCTGGCCGCCGCCTTCAGGTCGGCAAGCGCGGCCTCCACGGCCGCCGCGTCCCGCGCGCCGCGCCAGGCCTTGAGGCGATCGATCTGCTCCAGCTCGACGGTCTCGGGCACGGTGATGATGCCCGCCTCGCCGTCCGCCGCCAGCGGCGAAGGCTCGGTCTCGGTCCAGCGGTTGACGCCGACCACCACCTGCGCCCCGCTCTCGATGGCTTTCAGGCGCTCGGTGTTGGAGACCACGAGCTGCTCCTTCATATAGCCCGCCTCGACCGCGGCCACGGCGCCACCCATGGTCTCGATGCGCCCGAGCTCTTCACGCGCTTGCGCCTTCAGGGCCTCGACCTTGCGCTCGACCTCCGTCGAGCCGTCGAAGATGTCGCCATATTCGAGCAGGTCGGTCTCGTAGGCGACGATCTGCTGCATGCGGATCGACCATTGCTGGTCCCAGGGCCGCGGCAGCCCGAGCGCCTCGTTCCAGGCCGGAAGCTGCACGGCGCGGGCGCGCGCCTTCTTCGAGAGCACCACCGCCAGCATCTCCAGCAGGATGCGGTAGACGTTGTTCTCGGCCTGCGGCTCGGTGAGGCCCAGGCTGTTCACCTGCACGCCGTAACGGAAGCGCCGGAGCTTGGGGTCCTCGACGCCGTAGCGCGCGGCGCAGATCTCGTCCCAAAGCTCGGTGAAGGCCCGCATCTTGCAGATTTCCGTGACGAAACGCAGGCCCGCATTGACGAAGAAGCTGATACGCCCGACCACCCTCGGAAGATCCGCCTCGGGCACGGCGCCGCTGGCCTTCACCGCGTCGAGAACCGCGATCGCCGTCGCCAGCGCATAGGCCAGCTCCTGCACCGGCGTCGCGCCCGCCTCCTGCAGGTGATAGGAGCAGACATTGGTCGGGTTCCATTTCGGGATGCTGGCCGTGGAGTAGGTGATGACGTCCGAGATCAGCCGCATCGAGGGCCCCGGCGGGAACACGTAGGTGCCGCGCGACAGGTACTCCTTGATGATGTCGTTCTGCACCGTGCCGGTGAGCTTGCCCCGATCGGCGCCCTGCTCGTCGGCGACGGCGATGTAGAGCGCCAGCAGCCACGCCGCCGTGGCGTTGATGGTCATGGAGGTGTTCATCTGCTCGAGGGGGATGCCCTCGAACAGCGTGCGCATGTCGCCCAGATGGCAGACCGGCACCCCGACCTTGCCCACCTCGCCGCGCGCCAGCGCGTGATCGGAGTCGTAGCCCGTCTGCGTCGGCAGGTCGAACGCCACCGAGAGCCCGGTCTGGCCCTTGGCCAGATTGGTGCGATAGAGCGCGTTCGACGCCGCGGCCGTAGAATGGCCCGAATAGGTGCGGATCAGCCAGGGCCGATCTTTTTCGGGACGTGACGTCCCGGTTTTTTGCTCAGTGTTTTCGGACATTTCGGCCACTCCCCTGCCTGCCCGCAGGCCTCCTCGGAGGCCCAATCTGATATCAGACTAATTGCTGCATTGCAAAAAATGCCTTGAAATGGGGCATAATATGCCCGACGATTATGCGGCACTGCAATAAGACCAACGATATGTTGGACGTCGCAGGGCGAGGGACAGGATTTCCGGGATGCCACGGGCCAAGCCCGCGGGGAGAGCGAGCGACATGAGCGAACCAGCCTTGGCCGAAGTGCCGAAGCCCGAGGGCGACTACAAGGACCTTTACGAGGTCGGCGAGATCCCGCCGCTCGGACATGTGCCGAAGAACATGTACGCCTGGGCCGTACGCAAGGAGCGTCACGGGCCGCCCGACGAGGCCATGCAGGTCGAGGTGGTGCCGACCTGGGAGCTCGACTCCCATGATGTGCTGGTGCTCGTGATGGCGGCCGGCGTCAACTACAACGGCATCTGGGCGGCGCTCGGCAAGCCGATCTCCACGCTCGATGGGCACAAGCACCCCTTCCACGTCGCCGGCTCCGATGCCTCGGGCATCGTCTGGGCCGTGGGCTCCAAGGTGAAGACCTGGAAGGTCGGCGACGAGGTCGTGGTGCACTGCAACCAGGACGACGGCGACGACGAGGAGTGCAACGGCGGCGACCCGATGCTGTCGCCGACCCAGCGCATCTGGGGCTACGAGACGCCGGACGGCTCCTTCGCCCAGTTCACCCGCGCGCAGGCGCAGCAGCTGATGCCGCGGCCGAAGCACCTGACCTGGGAGGAGGCGGCCTGCTACACGCTGACTCTGGCCACCGCCTACCGGATGCTGTTCGGCCACGAGCCCCACATTCTCAGCCCGGGCCAGAACGTGCTGGTCTGGGGCGCCTCGGGCGGTCTCGGCTCCATGGCCGTGCAGATCTGCGCCACCGCCGGCGCCAACGCCATCGGCGTCATCTCCGAGGAGGACAAGCGCGACTTCGTCATGTCGCTCGGCGCCAAGGGCGTGATCAACCGCAAGGACTTCGACTGCTGGGGC
>JAKSBI010000847.1 GCA_022361215.1 Hyphomicrobiales bacterium
GCGTGCAGAAGCGCGTCCAAGTTCACAGCTAAGGCTTGGGGCGGCAGGCTAACCCTTCCCGATCGCCGCCTTGATCAGGGCCACCGCGTCTTCCGAGTCCCACTCCGCCGGGCCGACCAGCCGGCCGAGCTCCTTGCCGTTACGGTCGATCAGCAGCGTCGTCGGCATGCCGAAGGCCTTCAGCTTGGGGCCGAGCCGGCCGGAGGGCTCGTTGTAGAGCTTGAGGTTCGCGACCTTGATCTCCTGCAGGAATTCCCGCGGCTTGTCGAAGCCGCCGCGGTCGATGCTGATGGCGACCACGTCGAAGTCCTTGCCGCCCAGATCCGCCTTCAGCCTGTCGAGCGCCGGCATCTCCTTGCGGCAGGGCGCGCACCAGGTGGCCCAGAGATTGAGCAGCACCACCCTGCCCTTCCATTCGGAGAGCGACTTCTCGCCATCGCCGTCGGCGCCGAAGCTGAACTCCGGCACGTCGACCGCCTCGCCGTGCACGACGAAGGCCGCCATGTACCCCCGGTTCAGGCCGTCGAGGCCGCCTCCGGTCGACGCCGCCGGCGCGGGTCGGTCGGCGGTCGCCTGCGGCGCCGGCGCGGTGACGTTGCCATCCAACCCGAAATTCACGTATACCGCGACGAATCCGGCGACAGCAGCGAGTGCGGCGGCCCAGAGATAGGTCGCCGGGGACAACTTCTTCTTTGACTGGCCGTGTGTCTCTTCTGCGCTCATGGCACCGTTCCGGAGTGATCTCCTATGACCAATAAAATGTGGGGCGGGCGTTTCGCCTCGGGCCCGGCCGAAATCATGGAGGAAATTAATGCCTCCATCGAATTCGACAAGCGGCTTTACGCACACGACATCGCCGGATCGAAGGCCCATTGCGCCATGCTGGCCGCCACCGGCATCATCGCCGCCGAAGATGCCGAGAAGATAACCCAAGGTCTAGACACGATTCTGTCAGAGATCGAGGCGGGCGATTTCGCCTTCTCGCGGGCCCTCGAGGACATCCACATGAACGTCGAGGCGCGCCTCGCCGAGCTGATCGGGCCGGTGGCCGGGAAGCTGCACACCGCGCGCTCCCGCAACGACCAGGTGGCCACGGACTTCAAGCTCTATGTGCGTGCCGCCATCGACGAGATCGCCGGTCAGATCACCGCCCTGCAGTCGGTGCTGGCGGAGAAGGCCCTGGCGCACGCCACCACGGTAATGCCCGGCTTCACGCATTTGCAGACCGCCCAGCCCGTCACCTTCGGCCACCATTGCCTGGCCTATGTGGAGATGTTCGCGCGCGACCACAGCCGGCTCATGGACGCCCGCAGGCGCCTCGACGAATGCCCCTTGGGCGCCGCGGCGCTTGCCGGCACCTCGTTCCCCATCGACCGAAACATGACCGCCGAGGCGCTGCAGTTCGCCCGGCCGGCGGCGAACTCGCTCGATGCCGTCTCCGATCGCGACTTCGTCCTGGAGACGCTCTCGGCCGCCGCCATCGCCGCCATGCACCTGTCGCGGCTGGCGGAGGAGATCGTGGTCTGGGCCTCCGCCGAGTTCGGCTTCGTGACGCTCTCCGACGGCTTCACCACCGGATCGTCGATCATGCCGCAGAAGCGCAACCCGGACGCGGCCGAGCTGGTGCGCGCCAAGACCGGCCGGGTCGCCGCCGCCTTCTCCAGCCTGCTCATGGTCATGAAGGGCCTGCCGCTGGCCTATTCCAAGGATATGCAGGAGGACAAGGAGGTCACCTTCGACGCCCTCGACAACCTCTCCCTGATGCTGGCGGCCATGACCGGCATGTTCGCGGACCTGGAGCCGA
>JAKSBI010000770.1 GCA_022361215.1 Hyphomicrobiales bacterium
CTACATCAAGTACCCCAAGCGCGTCTGCGACTACAAGCGCGTCTGCCACCACGGCCACTGCTACGAGAAGCCGATCTGCCGCACCGTTGGCTGGGACGTCCGCCAGAGCTGCTACTAGGCCGGACTTCGAGATCGAGATTTGCAAAAGGCAAGGCGTCACCGCCTTGCCTTTTGCATTTCCGTGTTAGTCCACTTTGACGGCCGTCAGCTCGCGCTGGCGATATGCGCGGTCAGCAAGGTGTTTACCTGACCGGCCGCCTCCATCTGCACCATGTGGCCGGCCGCATCCACGATCTCCACCTTCGCCACGTCGGTCAGGTTTTCCGCGTGGGCCGCCGGGATGATCCGGTCCTCCCGGCCCCATATGACCAGGAGCGGGACCGCGGCGGCACCGGCCTGCTCGACAAGCACCGTCTGTTGCGCGCCGCCGGGGAAGACCTGCTCCGAGAGGGTCTGCAGGATCTCGCTCACGCCGTCGATGCGCTTGTACTTCAGGAGGTCGTCGACCATCTGCCGGCTGACCAGCTTGCTGTCGGCGAAGAGCTCGACCAGGGCCGATTTCATCTGCTTGCGCGAGGCCGCGCCGACGAAGCCCGCGAGATAGGCGCCGTTGATCTCCGATCCGAGCCCGGCAGAGGCAATGAGCGCGAGTGAGCTGACCCGGTCGGCGGCTTTCGAGGTGGTCTCGATCGCCACGGCCCCTCCGAGGGAATGGCCGACCATGTGGGCGCTGCCGATCTCGAGCGCGTCCATGAACGCGATGAGGGCGTCGGCCAGACCGGGCACGGTTGGATCCGCGATCGTCTTGACGGACTGGCCATGGCCGGGAAGGTCCAGGGCGTAGACCGTGGCGGCTTCGCCAAGCGCATCGATATTGAAGAGCCAGTTGTCCAGGTCCCCACCGAAGCCGTGGACCAGGACGACGGTCTCCGGGCCGCTGCCGCAGGTGGCGTAGCGGACCCGTCCGAACGACAATTCGACGAAGCGATACCTCGCCTCCTCTTCGCCCTGATCCTCGTCCGCGTCGACCGGCGCCTCGAAGGCGTCGACGAAAGCGTCGATCTCGGCGTCCGAAGTCTCGGCGTCGGCCAGGACGCCGATGAGCGCCTTCACGGGATAGACTTTCCCGACCTCGCCGACGCGCCGCCGGAGCACGCCCGCATCGGTCGCCTCAACGGCGCTGGCGATCTTGTCTGTCTCGACTTCGAGGATCTCGTCCCCGACATCGATCGCCGCGCCGTCGTCCACGAGCCAGTCGGTGACGCGGCCCTCCTTCATCGAGAGGCCCCACTTGGGCATCAGGATCGGAACGATCCGGCTTTCTGTCATCACGGCCTCAATGCGCCATGGTGCGTCGGGCCGCATTCGCGATCTGCTCGGCGCTCGGAATGTACAGATCCTCCAGCGACGGCGAGAAGGGAACGGGCGTGTGCGGGGCCGTCACCATCTGGATGCCCGCCTTGAGCGAGCCGAACGCCTCCTGCGAGACCATCGCCGAGACGTCGCTGGCGATCGAGCAGCGTGGATTGGCTTCGTCGACGCAGACCAGACGCCCGGTGTTCTCGACGCTCTCGATGACCGTGTCCGTATCGATCGGCGACAGCGTTCGGAGATCGACGATCTCGCATTCGACGCCGTCCGACGCGAGGCTCTCCGCGGCTTCCACGGCGCGGTGCACGGTCTGGCCGTAGGTCACGATCGACACGTCGCCGCCCTCGCGCACCACATTCGCCTCGCCGAACGGGATGGCATAGGACTCCTCGGGCACGTCCGACTCGTGCTCGTAAAGGTTCTTGTGCTCGCAGAAGATCACCGGGTCATTGTCGCGGATCGCCTGGATCAGCAGCCCCTTGGTGTCGTAGGCGTTCGAGGGGCAGACCACCTTCAGTCCGGGGATATGGGTGAAGACGGGCGTCAGCATTTGAGAGTGCTGGGCCGCGGCCCGGAAGCCCGCGCCGACCATGGCGCGGATCACCACGGGCGTCTCCGCCTTACCGCCGAACATGTATTTGAACTTCGCGGCCTGATTGAAGATCTCGTCGAAGCAGACGCCCATGAAATCGATGAACATGAGCTCGGCCACGGGACGCATGCTGCAGGCCGCCGCGCCGACAGCCGCGCCGATATAGGCGGACTCGGACAAGGGCGTGTCCATCAGGCGGTCGCCGTGCTTGGCATAGAGTCCCTTGGTGACGCCGAGCACGCCGCCCCAGGCGTCGTCCTCGCCGGGGCTGCCGGTGCCGCCCACGATGTCCTCGCCCATGACGATCACGCTCGGATCCCGGGTCATCTCCTGGTCCAGCGCCTCGTTGATGGCCTCTCTCATGGTGATTACGCGTGCCATGATACGCTTCCTCCAAACCTGTCTTGTCTATCGTGTCGCCGCGTCGTCAGTAGGAGACGTAGACATCGGTCGTGAGCTCCGCGGCGGTCGGCAGCTCCGCGGTTTCGGCAGCAATGACGGCCGCGTCGATTTCGGCGAGCACCTCCTTGTCGATGGCATCGAGATCGGACTGCGCGATCACGCCCGCGCCCGTCACCTTGGCGCTGAAGATCTTGATGCAGTCGCGGTTCGCCCTGATGTCCTCGACCTCGCCTTCGGCGCGATAGGTCTCCGCGTCCCCCTCGAAGTGACCGAAGAAGCGTATCATCTTGCATTCGAGCAGCGAGGGCCCGCCGCCCTCCCGGGCGCGCTTGATGACCTCGCCGGCGGCCTCGTGGACGGCGAAGAAGTCGGTCCCGTCCACCGTGACGCCCGGCAGGCCGAAGCCGGCCGCGCGGTCCACATAGCTGTCGACGGCGACGGCCCAGTCGACTGAGGTCGACTCCGCATAGCCGTTGTTCTCGACCACGAAGACCACGGGCAGGTTCCAGACGGCCGCGAGATTGAGGCTTTCCAGGAACATGCCCTGGTTCGATGCGCCATCTCCCACGAAGCTGATGCCGAC
>JAKSBI010000075.1 GCA_022361215.1 Hyphomicrobiales bacterium
GACGAAGAAGCCGCGCAGCATGTAGCCCAGCATCTCGGCGTTGCGCGGGCCGCCGCTGTCGTCGATGGCGCGCAGCTCCTCCGCGATCTCCTGCGCGTAGATCTCGTCGGCGTCGTGCTCGCGCTCGAGCTGCGCCAGGATCGTGCGGATCGGGTAGTCGAGAAAGGCGCGGTCCCTGAGCAGCGGGAACAGCTCGTCCTCCTCGAATCGGATATGCGCCCGCAGGTCGACGGTGAGCTGGGAGGCGGCGACGCGGGCCTGCACGCGGCTGACATGGTGGGGGAGCTGGTCCGCGATCTGCTCGAGGACGTCGCAGAGCGCCAGCAGAGTGACATGCTCGGCTTCGAGTGCGGCAATTGGATCCCGCGTCAGCGGGGCGCCGTGTGCGCGAAGCGGGCGAACGTTAGCTTTTGCCTGGTCGCGGTCTGTCATCGCACACCCTTTGTGACTGTACGCGGCGCCCCGCTGCGTCATGTCAGGATGACGAAGCGCCGCTGGAGTTCGCCGGACCCTAGCAACCGGCTCAGCGGTGGCGTTTGATTGAAATCAATGCCCCCGGAACCGGTGTTCGCGAGTTTGGCGCCAATTGGGCGAGCGCGTGCCGCGACCGGCGCGCCCTCAGTCGTCTTTTGCCTGAGGAACAGGGGCACATCTCATGTCGCAATCAGCTCCACGACCGGAAATCGCCGCCTTCTCGGATGCCATGGCAGTGCTCGCCGCCGCCACGGTGCTCGTCTTGGGCGGCTTCATCGCCATCGCGTCGGCAGATGCCGTCATGGCCTTTCATGGCGCCCTGATCGCCGCCGCCGCGCTGTTGGCGGGCCTTGCGCTGCTCGGCCGACTGACCGACGGCGACAAGGCGGACGCCACGTCCTTCTACAATGACGGGCCGATCAAGGTGGCGGCCATCGCCACCGTGTTCTGGGGCGTGGCGGGCTTCCTGGTCGGCGACGTGCTGGCCTGGCAGATGGCCTTCCCGGTGCTCAATTTCGACCTGCCCTGGACCAATTTCGGGCGGCTCAGGCCGGTGCACACGTCGGCGGTGATCTTCGCCTTCGGCGGCAACGCGCTGCGGGCGACGTCGTTCTACGTGGTGCAGCGCACCTGCCGCGCCCGCCTGGCCGGCCGCTGGGCGCCCTGGTTCGTGATCTGGGGCTATCAGCTCTTCATCGTGCTGGCGGCCACCGGTTATCTGCTCGGCGTCACCCAGAGCAAGGAATACGCGGAGCCCGAGTGGTACGTGGACCTGTGGCTGACCATCGTCTGGGTGGTCTATCTGCTGGTCTTCCTGGGCACCCTGGCGAAGCGGCAGGAGCCGCACATCTACGTGGCGAACTGGTTCTATCTGGCCTTCATCGTCACCGTCGCCATGCTGCATATCGTCAACAACCTGGCCGTGCCGGTGTCGCTGACGGGCACCAAGAGCTACGTGCTGTTTTCGGGCGTGCAGGACGCCATGACCCAGTGGTGGTACGGCCACAACGCGGTGGGCTTCTTCCTGACGGCGGGCTTCCTCGGCATGATGTACTACTTCGTGCCCAAGCGCGCCGCGCGCCCGGTCTACTCCTACCGGCTCTCCATCGTCCACTTCTGGTCGCTGATCTTCCTCTATATCTGGGCAGGGCCGCACCATCTGCACTACACCGCCCTGCCGGACTGGGCGCAGACCCTCGGCATGACCTTCTCGGTGATGCTCTGGATGCCCTCCTGGGGCGGCATGATCAACGGCCTGATGACGCTCTCGGGCGCCTGGGACAAGCTGCGCACCGACCCGGTGATCCGTATGCTCGTGGTCTCGGTGGCGTTCTACGGCATGTCCACCTTCGAGGGGCCGCTGATGAGCGTGAAGGCGGTCAACTCGCTCTCGCACTACACCGACTGGACCATCGGCCATGTGCATTCGGGCGCGCTGGGCTGGGTCGGCATGGTCTCCTTCGGCGCCCTCTATTGCCTGTTCCCCTGGCTCTGGAAGCGCCGTGGCCTGTACTCGATGCGCCTCGTCGAATGGCACTTCTGGATCTCGACCATCGGCATCCTGCTCTACATCACCTCCATGTGGGTGTCCGGCATCCTGCAGGGCCTGATGTGGCGCGCCTACGACAGTCTCGGCTTCCTGCAGTACTCCTTCGTGGAGACGGTCGAGGCCATGCACATCCCCTACATCATTCGCGCCGTGGGCGGCCTGCTGTTCGTGCTGGGCTCCCTGGTGATGGCCTACAACCTCTGGCGGACCGCGCGTGGCGACGA